>JALFBO010000041.1 GCA_022772105.1 Erysipelotrichaceae bacterium
CTTTTAATTTAATTCCTTGATAATTTATGATATTTCCAATTTCAATATTTGGATAAGAAGAAAACAGTTTTCTATTTAAAAAGACGGATGCCTCTATATCATCACTAGCATCAATAACCATCATATTTTCTTCATCAAGAATCTCGTTTTTATAAGCGTATCCTAATGCGCTAGTTTCGTTCAAAACAAATACATTCTCAACTTTACTTTTTAAATAAGCAATAAGTCTATCCTCATTTTCATCACTCGTACTCTTGCTTATTACAATGGTAATTCCTAAACAATTACTAAGTGATAAAAGAGATATATATTCATCAAGTTCCATAAAAGAGGAAAAAAATATACTTCTTCTTATCTTTTTATGTGCACTTATTTCTTCATAAAGATAACCAGAGTCTTCTTTTCTTATTCCGCATAGAAAAAAAGCATCCTCCTTAAGAACAATGATATCCTCTTTTCTTCCTACTTTATCTTCTAAAGACGGAATAAGATCAAGAATGTTTTCTTTTATTAATGGTTTAGTGTTTTGCGTTATCGCAGCTAGCGTGACACTACATAAAGAAGATAGTTCTTTTCTAGAGCAAGAACCATTCTTCAAAATTAATGAGACGATTTTTCTTTGTAAACAATTCATTGTTCCCCCTTCTAGAAAGAAGAAAGTGTTCCTTTTCTATTTTCTCCCTTAATTCCTATATATGCACCTTTTTGAGCTTGGGGAGAGTCTTTATGAGCGATGAGCCACTTGTTGTTCATAAAGTAAAGAGGATCATCACTTTTTTTTAATAAAGGCGTATTTGTTCCTTTAGGAAGAAACACCGCTACTTTGAAGCCATTTTTACTAGTAGCACATGGAGAAAAGTGTAATATTTGTTTATGAAGCATAAATGCTTCATTCTTTTTTACGTATACTTCTTCTAGGGAAGAAGAATCGATAATACCATCTTTTATCATATCTTGTGTTCCTAAAAACAATGTTACATCTTCACTAGCAACATTGATTTCAATAGAATCATGGTATTCGGTTGCATTTAATAAAATATTATGACCTATTACATAGCTTCCTTGCATAGGAGTAGAAGAAAAATACTTGTCTTTGATCGATTTAACCGAATTTAATTCTTCAAATTTTTCATCAGAAGCAACATATTTATTGCCTTGAAGAGGTAAAACAAGATTATCTAAGTAAGAAACAATTTCATCTACATCGATATCTAATTTTTTACCATATTTCTTAAATCCTTCATCACTAAGAGTTAACATTCTATCACTTCCCAATTCATTAATTTAGCAAGAATTTTAACCACTTCTTTATAACGGATATAACCCATGATTACATGATGAGCAATTCCATTATTCACAACCTCGTCCAAAACATCCTTAACAGAATGGGCAAATTTAACCTTAGCAAATGTTCCTGTTAATAATTTTTCCATTGGTAAAGCTGTTCCTTCTTCATAAAATAAACGCGTTTTTCCTCTGGCTGTATCGATTCTAAAAATAGAAAAGTCGCCTTCTTTAAGAACAAATCCCGCAGTTACGCCTTTACCTCCCGCAAAATAAGTATCAAGTGATCTAACACATTTCTTATCCCATAAAGAGCAAGGGGCAACACCACAATGCCATAATAAAGCATAATCTTCTTTAAAATTAACTTGAGAAAGATCCGCCATAAAAGGAGTAGCCTCTCCTAAAGCTTTAACACAAATCATAGATATTAACGCTTCGACATCACCTTCGCACGCTAAAAGGATGCCGCGTCCTTGTAATATTGACATCATTGCGCAAGGAGATATACCATAAGTTGCGGCAAATTCAGGCCAACATCTAATTGCTAAAGCGTCCACATTCTTTTCTTTTAAAAACAATAAAGTGGATGCAACAAGGCGCGCTACTAAGTCAACTTGTTTATCATTTAATTGACTTACATCAAAGGAAGATAATATATATTCTTTTTCTTTTTGAATAACTTCTTTACTTGCTTGCATTTTAAAAAGGTCAGAAATTTCATAATGATTTATTAGTAAACCCGTATTTTTATAAAGATTTAATTCGTCTATCCCAACATTATAAAATCCTTGTGCTCTATAACCCACTATACCTATAGTTGTTGTTTTTATTGCAACAAGTCCTTTAATAGCTTTGATCCAATTTTCATCAACTTTATCTCCAATAGTAACTACAAAGTTATCTACCCCTGCTTTATATAGATTAGAAGCATCTAAATTAACTCCACATACTGCATTTAGACGAATCTTTCCTCCATTATAAGGAAGTTCATCAAAACCCCATAATAAAATAGGTTTCTTTAAAGCATCATTAATCATTAATGCAAGATGACCTAAATGGAATGTTCCAGAAACCATAATCACAGCATCTACTTCTTCTTGTAATAAATAATGAATTGCTCTTGATGCATCTTCTGGTTCAATAACATTCTCTTTATATATCTTCCACTGGACTGAAGTATCTTTTTCCATTTCTTCACAGCGAGAAAGATAAAGAGAAAAAGCTGTTTCATAATCATATGTTTTTCTTGTTAAACAAACTACACCAATACGTGCTTTACGCATATTATTCACCTCTTATTTACGACTTTAAAAGTCGCGGAAAAGTCTTCCTTTTCTAACCCCATATCCATCGCTTTATCATATACTTCCATAGTATTAATAAATCCAGGATAAGAAAGGTTGTTTTCTTTTAATAAATCATTCATCAAATGAGCATCTTTATGCATATTTGCTACTGAGAAAGCAGTTTTATATTCATTGTTAATAATATTTTGAGCTTTCCCATCCATATAGAAGTTTTGTCCTCCTCCATAGGAGATAGCTTTTACAAAATCGTTTAAATCTATGCCTAAATTAGAAGCCACACTCATAACTTCATTAACACCATTTTGAATTTGTCCTACTAGTGCATTATGTAATAATTTCATCACTAATCCACTTCCGTTATCTCCCATATAGATGATATTTGAGCCCATACATGAAAGAATATCTTTTATTCTTTCAAATATTTCTTTTTTCCCACCCACATAAATTCCTAAAGTTCCATTTATTGCAGCAAGTTGACTTTTTACAACCGGACAATCGCATAGATGAGCTCCTTTACTTTCAAGAAGCAAAGATAAAGAAGAAGACACATGAGGAGATATGGTTGACATATCGATAAATATTTGTCCTTCTTTTACATAATTAATTGCTTCTTCATAAACACTTTTTACATGTTCATTTTTAGGAAGCATAGTAATAACTACATCACTCTGTTTAATAATTTCTATAGTAGAAGAAGCTAAAGGAAATGGTGCTTCTTTTAATACGATATCGTAACCGATAAGGGAATATTTTTTACTTACATTTATAGCCATTGGCATTCCCATAATGCCAAGTCCAATAAATCCGACCTTCACGTTAATTTCCTTTAGTGTGATCCCAAGCATCACAGAATTTATCAAGACCAAAATTAGTCCAAGGATCTGTTAATGAGTCTTCAAAAACGGCGACAGATGCAGTTACAATATCTGCGCCCATCTCAGCACAATCGGCGATTTGTTTGCCATTTCTTACTGCAGCACAAATGATTTCTGTTTTATATCCTTTTTCTTTGTAAATGGAAGAAATTTGTTTTAAATACTTCATTCCATCTTCTCCAGCACTTTCTTTCCATCCAATGAAAGGAGACACATACATTGCGCCAATTCTTCCTGCTTGAACAGCTTGAGAAGAAGAAAATACTAAGGTAACATTTGTTCTAATACCTTCATCTTCTAAAAGTTTCGCTGCTTTGCATCCTTCTACGTTACAAGGAATTTTAATTACAAAGTTTTTACAAATTTGTGAAATCTTCCTTGCTTCTTTAATCATATCTTCATGGTTATCTAGGTGAGGATTAATCTCTACCGATACTGGGAATTTATCTTTTCCTTCTAAATGATTTTCTTTAATCCAATTGGCAATATCTGTAATCGCGGTTAAAAATGGTTTACCGCTATTCATGATATGGCGAGGATTCGTTGTAACTCCATCGATTTTAAGATATTTATATGCGTAATCAATCTCATCTAACTTTGCACTATCTAAAAAATATTTCATTTTCTATTTCTCCTTTATAAATTTTTCAAATAATTTTTGATGCTTTGTGCCTTCTAAATAAAAGGCAATTGGAATTCCAAGAGGTGCATCAACCTCTTGTTCTCCTCCTTTATAATGAATTCCATCAAAAAGTCCTATCCAGTTCCCTTTAGGCAAAAACACTTTTAATTTTTTTACTTTTGGTCTTAATACAGGGGCCACTAGAAGTTCTTCACCAAACATAAACTCTTTTTGAGTAGTATAGCATTCTTCTTCATCAAAGTGAAAGAATAGTGGTCTATTTACTGGTATTCCTTTTTCATAATATTCTTTTAAAACATATTCTCGATAAGGCTTTAATTCATAGAAAATATTTGAATTTTTACTAAATTCATCTATAACTGATTCATCATCAAATTGCACATTGCTCTTTGGCCTATTACCTTCATGGCAACGATAAACGGGTGTGAAAATATTCATTTCTGACCATCTTAGGAAAAGTTCTTCGTCGCGTTTCATGTGAAGAACAGTGGTATATCCACCTATATCAGAATGATTTACACCAACTCCAGAACAACACATTGATAAAGTGGCAGGAATAACACTTCCTAAACCTTGATCATTTGAATAATCTACATGCTGGTCTCCATTCCACATTGATGTTGTATACTGAATAGTATCTCCATAAGCTGCGCGAGAGAAAATAAATATTTCTCCTTCTTTACCTGCTTCTTTGATGGCATCTAGATTACATTTTGCCCATAATGTAGGCCATTTGTTATGAAGTTTTTCGGCGTCTCCCCCATAAACTATTGAATCAGTTGGTAAGTATTCACCAAAATCAGCCATCCATCCTGATAGACCTTTTCCGATCATATTCTTTTTAATTATATCTTTATACCACTGGTATGCTTTAGGATTAGTTAAATCTACAATTCCTGCATAGAATGTCGTAGATTTAATTAGATATGGATTTCCGTCTTTATTTTTAACTAAGAAATCGTGTTCTTTAGCATAATTATATAAATTAGCATCCTGTTTCAAAAAAGTATTAATATACCCTAAAAATTTAACATTATCGCACTTAAGTTCTTCGATTGCTTTATCTAAATCATGATATAAAGTAGTGTCATGTTCCCAATTCCAATAAACTTGAGAGCCAAATTCAGTAATAATTTGTCCTGACCAATCCTGGCACCATATTGCAGCGATTTTTGCGCCTTTTTCTTTCATTGTTTTATACTTTTTCATCATGACATCTGTTCCACCTTGAGTAGCTAAAATAGCTCCTTCACCCACAAAGGCAGGAAGATGAGGTTGAATTTTTACTAATCTAGTAACTTGAGAAATGAGATCAAGCGGATTATCTCCAAGAAGGATAGATATTTTTTCAGGTATTTGTCTAAACGATAATAGCGTTTCATCTTTCTTAAAAGAGAATCTTCCAAAACTATCTTGATGACAATATATAAAGTAATTTTTACTAGACATAAAGCCAGGAGAAGAAAAATATGTTTGATGATCTTTATATGGTGCTTTATAAGAAGGATTTACTCCAAGTATCTTTTCTCGTACAAACTTCTTTGCTATCTTCAACACTTGCTGATGTTCGCTAACCCAAATATCAACATTTTGTCCTTTTAAATCAAAATGAGTATATTGTTCACCACATCCATAAATATGTTCATCCTCAAAAGATTTAAAGCGTAAGGTAAAACGATTAAAAGATGGATTTGTTTTAAATTTTAAAGTTATCCTTTCATCACATTCTACACTAATGATACATTCTTCTTTACCATCTGAAAAAATATAGTCGTTGTTATCTTTCTTCTTAAATACTAATTTATGTTTATCTGTTGAATGATCTTTGGTTTTAAATGAGCCGCGACTCATTTTATATTTTGCTTTTCCCTTAGCAAGAACTATATATATATTTCCGTTTTCTAAAGAAGAGAGGAAGAACTCATTAAGTTCTTGTTTATTCATCACTTTCTCCTTTGTCTACATCACTTTTTTCTTCTTGAGAAGAAACAATTTCACTTTCATAAATTAATTTCTTTTGTTCTTGTAATTCAATAACTCTCTTTTTATTTAACGGATAAATAAACCATAGCAAAATAAACATTGCTAAAGATAAAACAGCAGGAATAATAATCGATTGATAATACATGCTTGTTGCTTGGGCCTCAGTAGGTAAGAAATTTAATTCACCATTTTTTCCATATCCCAAACTAATTAAAGATATATTTACAATAATTGCTGCAAGAGTTTGACCAAGTTTTCTCATAAAGATAAAAATAGAATAAGCAGTTCCTTCATCATGCGATTTTGTTCTTACAAAATAATCATCGACAGCATCATTAGCAAGCGCCCAAATCATTAAGAAAATAAAGGAATTACCAATACCATTTAATAATGAAAACACAAAGAATAAATACATCAATACATTTCTATCAACTACAGTGATAGGAATAAGAGCTAGTGCGCCAAAAGAAATAGCAGAAAATAATAATCCCATAGCACATATTTCTTTTCGACCAAATTTTTTTACAAGTTTTCCTGCAAATACCATAACAACGGCGACAGGAAGATATTGACATACTTGTGTTATCGCGGCCATACCACCGCTTTTGAAAAATTTCATAAATACATACGAATTATATGTTGTTTGGAACATTTGAGCCGCTAGAAAGAGCATACCAACAATAGAGATAATCACAAAAGATTTCGTAGAAACAAGATTTTTAATTACTTTGCTTGTTTTATTTTTTTGACGAGAATCTAATTCTACTACCACTCTTTCTTTAGATATTTTATTGCATAATATAAATGCTACTATTGAAAGAAGTGCTAATACAGCAACACCAATTAATAATTTATCTGGATTTAAAATAGATTGTTTTGTTCCGCTTGCATCTAATACCTTATCATAGCATAGAAAAGATAAGATCATCGGTCCAAATCCACCAAGAGTTGAACCAACAGAACGGAATACAGATAAAGAATTTCTTTCTTTATCATCGGTAGTTATTACACTTGCCATTGATCCATATGGAATATTAACACCAGTATATAACATTCCAAATAAAATATATGAGAAGGAAACATAGGCAATTGAAGCGCCCATTGAAAATCCTAATGATTTAACATTTATAAACATTATTACAGCGGATACAGCTAAAGGTAAACATAAATATATTAACCATCTTTTATATCTAGTTCCTTTCTTTTTACAAGGAGCATTATCCACTATTTTTCCCCATAAAGGATCGTTAACAGCATCCCAAATTCGAGCGATAATCATAACAAGCATTACAATAAGAGGTGTAATACCTAACGATTCAGTATAAAAGACCTGCAAAAATGTATTAGCTAAGCCAAATACAAGTAACGAACCAACATCACCTAAGGCATATCCTATTTTATCTTTAGTAGTAATACCATAAGTCTTATTTTTGATTTCTTCGTTGTTATTCATGTAAATCTCCTTTCTATTTTTTAAGCAACTTAATTATTTAAATTATAAATCTATGAAAGCGCTTTTACAATAATAGAAAGTTAGTGAATTTTCAAATATATTGAAGATTATAAACATATCATCATATTTATATTTCTTACATTTTTTAATTGCCTTTATCAAACGCCATTCACATTTTTTTATAGTTTTCTACATTTTTGTGAATGATTTTCAAAATAGAAAAATCAAAATAAAAATGGTCCCATATTAAATTTCTTCTTTAATTATTCCAAATGCAACCTTTTTAATTCCTTCATATAGTTCAAATTCTAAGCCCTTTTTTAAGTTGTTAGGTGCATTTACTTTATTTAAATAATGAACTTTAGCTAAAGTTCTAAACTCACCTATTTTTTTGTAATTGCAAACAATTAAGCTCCATGATCCTTTTAGACCATCAAATCTTATTTGTGGTCCATATTTATCACTATTAAAAGGAGCTTCCGTTTGTCTGCCACCATCTTCTGGTTTTAACCATGTAATTTCTGCAATATAATTCATTTATATTGCCTCCTATAAGAACCAGATTTTTCCAGCAATTGAATTTAAATATCCTAAATCAGAGAAATAAAATGCATCATCAATAGCATCTAAATATTTTATTGCGTTAACTGATGAATTTGATAGTGAGTTCTTTGGAACTCTAATTTTAACATAACTTGATTGATTAAAACTTTTTCCCCATTTCATTGCTCCATTTTTTGAATTTGCAAAAAATTTACCTTCCATACTATTTGGCCCTTGTCTAAAATTACCTGTCGCTTTTAAATCAGTCAATTCATCAGGACCGACCGAACGATATAGTGAAGTACTTTTGAATAGACTCGTAAATACTTGTCCTGTGGACGAAGCAATACTTCCAGTAGCATAATACGAAACTGCCATACCAATACCAGTTCCAATTGCAGCTCCCAAAACACCTGCTCCTACATACCAACCCCAATGCAAATCAAATTCTTTGTCTGGAATATAATCTACAGCCGCTGTTATTCCTACCCCAATAACTGCACCGATAATTGCTGTTAGTATGAAAAATGGCAAATTACCAGAAGGATCAGCATAATTAATTGGATCATTAAAGCAATACGCATATAAGTTCAATCCATTGATACTTTGAGGATTTAAATACTCAACTGAATCCGGTGAGATAAACCTGCCTATTTCAGGATCATAATACCTTGTGTTTAAATAATAAAGAGATGTTTCTACATCATAATAATAACCTTTGTATCTAAATGGATTTTCATTACCTAATGAGGTATTTCCACTTATTGAACAAACTCCATATGCTGTATATGAATATTGTACTACAATCTGTCCATTTTGGTTAATAATTCCTAATATATTTCCTAAAGCATCTCTTATATAATAATATCTTTCATTATTATTTTTGATATAGCCATATAGATTATCCTTTTCATCATATAAGAATTCTAATTTTAAAGATGATGACTCTTGTAGAATCAATTTATTTCCTGAATATGAATATGTTACTGTTTCACTTCGATTTCCACTTCTTTTTATTCTTAAGCCTTCATGATTATATGAATATGCAAATTCTTCTCTTGAAGAAGGAAAATAGACTCCTATTAAATTTTTTCCTTCATACGTTAATTCCATTTGCTTGTAAGAATCTGGGAATAAAGGCAAAGATGAAAAATATGAAACAGATGAAACAGATGAATTATTTATCTCTTTAAGAATATCAGTATTCTTTGTTACTCCATCTACCACAATAGTCTGATAATGTAACGTCTCACTTCCATTTTTAGTTATATTTCCATTATCATCATATTCATAAGTCCTATCATTATCTCCTACTAGATATCCTCTTTTATCATAAGTATATTTTTCCACTTCCTCAAAAGATGAAGTTTCATTATATCTTTCTTGTACTTTTGTTACTCTTTTAAGATTATCATACGAATATTTTATTTCTTTAATAAAAGCATTATTAATTAATTGCTTCGTTGTTTCTACTAAGAAAGAAGTATATTGTTCACTTCCACTTCTTCTTAAATAAGTATATTCTTGAACATAAGATAAGTTATTATCCTTTATTTCTTCTTTTATTAGTCTTCCTAAATCATCTGTCTTAGTTTCTTTAATTACTTTTTGAATTTTATTCTTTAAGCCATCTACATCATATATTGCATTGTTAGTTATTATTAAATCACATATTGATCCATGTAATTCTTCTATTTCTTTTTCTTCTCCTAGAGTAGATGAAGTGGAATATCCTTCTTTTACTCTTCCAAGTATAATATCAAATCCATTGATAAAATAAGAAAATGATTTATTTATAGAATAGCTTCCCTCATCTAAATAGCATATTATCTTACGATTATAAGATGTTTCTTCTTTTACTAAAAAAGTAATATTATGTTTTGTATTTAAGCTTACATTTAATCCTGTATCATATGTAGTTTCATTAACATCAAAACTTATTTGTTTATTTGCTTTTATATATACTTTTATACTATTACTTGAAGTATCTTTTCCTTCAAATAAAACTTGTTTCTTATTTACTTCTTCATCTAAAGAGAAATCAAAAGAAACTAAAAATGAGGAAGAACAATTAATCTTAACTTGTATTGAATATCCATATCCTTGTAATGATGATGCTTTTAATACTTCATTATATTTAAACAGCTTCTTAATTTGTTTTGTCTCATTTTCATTATAAAATATATCATTAACACTAGATGAACTTGTCTCTAGCATATTAGTAAAACCATTTATAAGTGGATAAAAACTTACATGTTCTAAATCTTGTGTATCTATCAAGTAATTAATATTAGAAGTATAAATATATTTTCTACTTAATGCTAAAAATATTCTTTTTGTTTCTTGATAATAATTATCTACTTTATATGGATCAACATATCCATTTTTAGATACGATGATTCCTCCTATTTCCCCTTGCATTCTACTAGACGACATCCCATTATATTGACATCCAAAAGATAAATATGAAGGAATTGTTGTATCCATATATATTCTTTGTAATGAAGTATTAGCAAATCTTTCTTTTATGCTATTTATTTGAAGTCCATATTCTAAAACATATCTTTGTAATCGATATGCTTTATTTGCAATATTAAGGGAGCAGAAATTCCATTCATCAATATTCACTTCTTGATTTATATAACCTAAGGTATAAGAGGAGGAAGAGGAAGAAACAACTCTTAAAACAAACTGGTTGTTTGTATATTCTACTCTTACTTCACTATTTCCATTTTTGCTTTTTAAACTTATAATAGTTTGACTAGTACTTATGGAAGTGAGTTTAAAGAAGAAACATATGCATGTCCCTAAATTTAAAGACAAAGAAGAATCATTTAATTCATATGTTAAAGTCTTATCATTACTTACCTGAACCGTTCTTATAAAAGATGAAGTGGTATTTATAGAAGTAAGAGGAGATATCACCAAATTATTTGCTCTTAACGAAGCATCATTTTCAAATCCTACCAACCATAAATTGCTTTCTTTATATTCCTTTTCTACCTTAATAAATGATTTTTCATTTACAAGTAATGAAGAAGAAACAACTTCTCCTTTTATATATCTTTCATCATCATTTTTCTTTACAACTTTGCTTTCTAATGAAGAGTAATGATTATAGTTATATTTAATATTTATTTTATTATCTAGATAAGTATCGACAGCACCAAGAGAATTATATGTATATTCTCTTCTATATTCTCCTTGTCCATTTATATTTGTTAATCTAAAGAAATCATCGTATAAGAAAGTAAATAGGTCTGTCTCGTCCGTTTTTATCTTTGTTAATAATTCCTTATCATTATATTCATAATCTTCTTTATAATAGTCATTTCCATAAATGGTACTTGTTATTTTTTTGTATTCTGCTCCATATGTATATTGAATTAAATTATAACCCATTGCTGTTGCAAAGCACAATTTATCATTATCAACATAATAGAAATTATACATGCTATCACAAGGAGAAGTAATTCTGGTGATTTTATTATAAGAGTTATATTGAAGCGAAGCATTTCTTGAAATAGTTCCTGATGAAGTAGAATAACTTTCATCAAGAAGAATTATTCTTCCTTCATTATCATACGTACAAGAATAAGTAACTGCTTCTTCGTTAGTATATGAAGTTATCTCATTATATTTATTACATCCATTTATTAAAAGTACTTCTCCTTCACTATTTGTAATAGAAGTATAATAAGCACCATTAGAGCTTATGGTTCTTTCTTCACTTATTTCTTCTTTAGAAATATTACCTTTATTCCTACATGAAATTACTTGATCAGGAAAAGAAGATGAATATGAATAATATTTATTGCTATATAAACTTAATAAAGAACTTATTCTTCTTAAATCATCTAATTCATATCTTTCTTCAATTTGATTTGTTCCATAAGTCAAAATTAAATCATTATTATTATCATATTCATAATAAATTGATTCTCCATCACAATTTATTTCTTTTATCGTATTATCTACATTATATAAATAAGATGTAATGGCTTTTTTAAGGAACAAGCATGGAACTATATATATTTCATCCATAGAACTAGTAGTAATTTCTATATTTACTTCATCTATGGTTTCTTCAATATTTTTCACCATCAATATCGTATCAAAAACATCTTCATTTAATTCATTATTACTTTTAATTGACTTAACATGATAATCATTACCTACAGATAGTGTGATGTTTATTGTTGATGAAGAAGTACTGCTTACTCTTTTGACAAAACATAATAATATCAGTTCTTCTCCTTTATATATCCTTTTTGATAATTTAAATTGAGCCGTATTATTTGATTGTAGCTCTAAAAGATAATAATTATCGCCATATATACGTGGAAAAGAATAAGGCGATATATCCGTTTCAGAATGTGGCATTACAATGCATCCAGTTGGAACAATTCCTATCATTAGATTTTCTTGATTATATGGGCATAATCCTTTTATAGATTTGACTAAATGAAGGTTTTCATCATATTCATCAAAAGAATAATTATATGAATAATCACTTATTCCTAAAGGTTTATTATCTAAAGTAAAACCATAAGTAATCTTTTTCCCATCTGGATCAATAAGTGATGTTGTTCCTTCTCCATATTCAAATGTTGTTGTTGCCTTAGGATTTTCTAAATATCCAGAACTATGCTTAGTTATATATGAGGTAATAACATGATTTGAAATTACTACTTTTATTCCTTTATTTAACGTCACATCTTCTACAATGATAAAAGTACTTTGATAAGAGATAGTGAATTCTTTAACTAGCGTTTCCTCATTTGTTCCAATTCTATAATACCTTAATCTAGTTAGATAAAAAGAGCTATCATATTCTAATCTGACCTTATATATATCCTCATATTGATTAGAAGATATTTTTCTTCGATAAATAACTTGTTCCACGAGATTATTTACATATACAAAATCAACGATTGATGAATTTATTTCATCATCTTCATTATTTGATATTCTTTGTATCTTTTCTGATGAAGTAGATAAATATAAATCAATATTGTTTACCGCATCACGAATATGAGATGGATATGATTGTTCACTGTTAATATATTCATAATAATTTCCTTTATTATCTTGAATTTTTGACCCTGTTAATTTTAATTCAGTTTCTAAGTTATATTCTCCATTTATTGGATATAATTCCTCTTCATCCAAACATGATGTTATTGTTACATTTCCATTCCCATAACGATGAAAGTGATTATAAAAAGATAATCTCATACCTTTTCCAAATTCACTTATATTTTCATTCTTTAAATTAAAAAAGATTCCAACATTAAATGGATCATGACCATATGTTGAAATCAAAGGAATATCTATTATGACATTGGAATAATATTTATTTACATTCAAATATAATGTTACTTCACTAACATTCAAGATGATATTTTTAGATAATTTCTTTAGTCCTTGATTAGTTATATTGCTCATATTATTTTCCCTCGCTCATTCTATTTAAATTATAAGCTTTAAGAATGATATTGGGAAGAGGGAATGAGAATTCTTATAAAAAAGAAGTATCACCTCTTTAAAAATGTATTGGAATATTTTTATTAGGATTAATGATTTGATCAATTTTTGTAATGGCTACGACTACTTCTCCTAGTCCACAAGTGATATTTTTTACTTTGCCAGGATAAGCAATAATATTTCCACATGCAAAGACGTTTTCTAATGAAGTTTGATAATTATCTTTCGTCACAATAAGGTTGTTTAACTTCTCTACTTCAAAAGAGTCTTTTGTTGTTACTTGACCATAATTAACAAACAAGAAATCAAGAGGAATAGTTTGTTCTTTTCCATCAACATTGGATTTAATAGTGATTGATTCTAATTTATCTTCTTCACCATTTAAACTTATTACAGCTTGATTTTTCAATACATTTACTCCTAATCTTTCCATTTTTTCAACACTAGAAGATTGAGCACGGAATTCTTCTCTTCGATGGACGATAGTGACAGAGGCCGCTACTTCTTTTAAGGCAATGGCCCAGTCGACCGCAGAATCTCCTCCTCCAAGGATTACTATATCTTTTCCTTTATAAAGGGAAGAAGAAGAGATGGAATATATAATATTGTTTTTGTTATCTTCGTTTGCTAAGCCTGTTTTTCTTGGAGAAAAAGAACCCATTCCAGTAGTAAGAAGTATACATTTTGTTTCGTATGTACCTTTAGATGTAGTTACTAAATAATAAGAGTCTTTTTTCTCAAATGATAGGACAGTTTCATTTAGGTGAAGGGGAAGTTTATTTACGTTATCTTCATATTGCTTCATTAATTTATCGATAAACCCTTGAGCGCTGATTGAAGCAAATCCTGGTAAATCGACGATTGCTTTTTCAGGGTAAAGAGATGATAATTGTCCACCTACATTTGTAGAACCTTCAATCACTCGACCTTTTAATAAATGTAAAGCTGCTAGAGTTGCTCCATATAAACCGATTGGTCCTGCTCCCACAATAATTATATCATCCATAAGTTTACTCTCCTTTTCGTTATTATTAATTATAAAGATAAAGTGCTCATAAAACAATTTTTAATATTATTTATTTTGAACAATTTGCATTTTGAAACTTATTTATCTTTTTATTGATGGAGTTTATATGATCTTTCTTGATGATTATTCATAATTTTGGTAAAAAAGTTAATATTATTTGTGATTTGTTTATTTTCAAGTGTATAATCTTTATGAAAGAAGTTTGATAACTATGGAAAGAAAAATTGTTTGCAAAGAACAAAGTGAAACTGAAAATTTAGCATCCTTGATTGGAAAATATGTTTTTCCTGGATGCGTAATTAATTTAGATGGTAATTTAGGCGCTGGTAAAACTACTTTTACCCAAGCTCTTGCTTTATCTTTAGGTATAAAGGAACATGTGTCCAGCCCAACTTTTAATATTTTAAAATGTTATTTTGATGGAAGTTTACCTTTATATCATATTGACGCTTATCGTTTAGAAGATAGCCCAAATACTAACATTGGTTTAGAGGAAGTTATCGAAGGCGATGGAGTATGTGTAATAGAATGGGGAAAGTTTATTGAGGAATTAATATTCGAACCATTAAATGTAAAAATTAATATAATTGATGAGCATACAAGAGAATTTATTTTTTCTTCTCCATATGCAAAATATGAAAAGATATTTTCCGCTTTAGGAGGATTTGAAAATGAATAGTTTATTATTAGATAGTTCAGCACAAGATTTATCTATTGGTATTGTAAAAAATGATGAACTTATATATCAAGTATGCTTTCCTTGTTGGCAAAGACAATCGGAATTAATGATTCCAGAACTTGAGAAAGCTTTACAAGAAACTGGAATGGAAATTAAAGACTTTGATGAAATTGTATGTGGAAAAGGCCCAGGATCATATACAGGTGTTAGAATTGCTTTAACCATTGCAAAAACTATTTGCGTAATGGATGAGAATATCAAACTTAAACTAGTCTCTTCTTTACTGATTCAAGGAACAAAGAATAAAAAATTTATCAGTGTTATGAATGCAAGAAGTGCAAGAAGCTATGTATGTGTATATGATGGAAAAGAAGTAGAAGTGCAAGATACAATTATGACTAATGAAGAAGTATTAAATTATATTAATGCGCATAAAGAATATGAAGTAGTTGGTGATTGCTCTTATTTAGGATTAGAAAAAGAACCTTTTGATATAGTAGAGGGCTTATTCTCTTTCAAAGATGAAATAGAAGAAGAAAAAGATATTATGGTTGTAAAACCTGTATACCTAAAGGATTAATTATGATTGAAAAAGTAAGAGCTACTATAGAAGATATTGATGCTTTAGGAGCAATGGAAACAAAATACTTTCCTTCACCATGGACTAAAGCGCAATTTGAAGAAGAAATGAAAAATAATCCTTTTTCTCGTATTTTTCTTCTTAAAGATGAAAACAAGTTAGTGGGCTATATTGACTATTGGATAATCTTTGATCAAGCCCAAATAAATAAGATTTGTATTGAAGAAGAATATAGAAGACAACATTTAGGAGAATATTTAATGAAAGAAGCTTTTAAAGAAATGAAGGAAAATGAAGTGTTTTCTATCACTTTAGAAGTGCGTGTATCAAATATAAAAGCACAAAGACTTTATGAAAAATTAGGCTTTAAAAATACTTTATTAAAGAAGTCATATTATTCAGATGGAGAAGATGCTTTTTATATGGTGAAAGGAGGATTTGAATTATGAGTGATAAAATAATTCTTGGCATTGAGTCAAGTTGTGATGAAACTGCGATTGCTATATTGAAAAATAATGATGAGTTACTAGCAAATGTGGTGTCCACTCAAATCGCTATTCATCAAAAATATGGAGGGGTTATGCCAGAAATTGCTTCTCGTCTCCATGTAGAAAATATTGGTGTTGTCTTACGTGAAGCACTAGAGCAAGCTCATATTACTATGGAAGAGGTGAGCGCTATTGCAGTTACTGTTGGTCCTGGACTCATCGGTGCTCTTCATGTTGGGCTACAATGTGCAAAAACATTGGCTTTAATGTATCATAAGCCTTTGATACCAGTACATCATTTAAGTGGCCATATCTACGCTAATGAATATGTTTCTCCTTTAAAGTTTCCTTGCTTAGCTATTGTGGTTTCTGGGGGAAATACTGAACTAGTAATTATGGATAAACATTTATCATTTAATATTATTGGAGAAACTAAAGATGATGCAATTGGAGAAGCTTTTGATAAAGTGGCTCGTGTTGCAGGTCTTCCTTATCCAGGTGGTGTATCAATTGATAGAATATTTAAAGAAGGACAAGGAAAACATTCATACATTTTGCCTCGTCCATTAGATGATGGGACATACAATTATTCATATTCAGGAATAAAGACTGCAGTTATCAATTTGGCTCATAAATTAGAACAAAACGGCGAAAAGTTAAATGTTCCTGATCTTTGTGTTTCATTTGAAGAAACGGCGATTGATTTACTTTTAGATAAGGCTTTACCAGCTGTAAAAGAATATAATGTTAAACAAGTAGTTCTTGCAGGCGGAGTATCCGCGAATTCCTATTTACGTAGTCAAATAGTTAAACGTCTAGAGGGAAGTGGTGTAGAAGTAGTGATACCTCCTCTTTGGTGTACTACTGATAACGCGGCGATGATTGCTAAAGTTGGATCATATCTTTATGAAGAAAAAGTATTCGCTCCTTTAAACGTATCTGCTTCGCCTTGTTGGAAATTAGAGGACTTTAGAAAATTCTAATTATTATTTGCATATAACAAATACGTAACAATAAAAGTTTTAATTAGATATACTAATTAAGACTTTTTTTATGATATAATCAAATGGCATTGAAGGAAGAAGAAAATATGAATAGTGAAACATTTTTTTTAGAAATAAAACATATCGATAAAAAAACCGGTGCTAGATATGGTATTCTTCACACTCCACATGGAAATGTCGAAGTCCCTATGTTTATGCCTGTTGGAACGTTAGCTACCGTTAAAACATTATCACCAGAAGAAGTTAAAGAAGCTGGTGCAGGAGTTATTT
>JALFBO010000053.1 GCA_022772105.1 Erysipelotrichaceae bacterium
AGAAGAAACTGAACAACAAGAAGTTAAAGAAGATATAGAGCAAACTAATAATCAAACTGAAGAAGAAAAATAAATTATTATTTGATAACGCTAGATACGATTACCCTAAAAGTGTACTATGTATCAGCGTTTTTTTATATAGACGTAATTGATTACTATTTCTTTTTGCTTTATAATTTTTACACTAAATAAGTATTATTAGGAGGTTTTTTTAATGAAAACATTAATTAAGATTTTAATAGGATTTATTATCACTATTTTAGTGATTGTTGGTATTGGGGCAGGAGCATTATTTTATTTAGGATATAAATATGATATTGATGTTATCAAAACAATTAAGGTAGTAACTAAGTTTGCAAAACCTGTGAAAGAAGATGAATATTTGACAAATCCTTATTCAATTGACGATATGGATAGAACTATGCAAAAAATAAATGATTCTGTACCTTCTCTAGTAACAGTGGACGCAAAGGGACAATATGTTTTATCCAGTGAAGTTTCTTCTTTTTTCACGAAAAATGTAACATTATTAGATACAGAAATTGCTGCGATTATGAAATATATGTTCTTAGATAATAAAAGTCTTTCTGGAGATTACGAAGAGCAAATTAATAAATATATTTCTATTGATATTTGTGAATTTAATATTAAGAATGTTACAAGCTCAAGCGCTTCTTTTGAAACAAAATATGCGATTAATATCGATGGAGTCAAGAATAAAATTCCTTCTTCTCTTTTCTTCATTAAGAATAAAATTCCTTCAAATATTTACTACTCTCTTTCAACTAATGTTACAAAAGGTTCTAGTGGATTTGATTATACAAATGAATTGGAGGGAGTTACTATTAATACTCTTTCCTATGACGAAACACAATTTGTCTTTGATGTAATTAATAAGTTTATAGATAGTAAAGATTTTTCATTTGAAGAATTATCTTTAACCATCGGAGACGCTGTTGTAAATGGATTATTAGGTAATGAAACAAATAAAGGATTAGGATATGTTTTCAG
This sequence comes from Erysipelotrichaceae bacterium, assembly GCA_022772105.1. Lineage (GTDB taxonomy): Bacteria > Bacillota_I > Bacilli_A > RFN20 > CAG-449 > UBA3210. The sequence continues at coordinate 1,012 of JALFBO010000053.1, forward strand.
CCAATTAGGCGCTACAAGCTTTTCTTTTACAACTTCATCATCTCATGGAGCTATCGTTTATTCCTTATAAACATTCTATCAAGAATTATGAATCGCTATCCTAGAAATAGAAGGCGATTTTTTAGTTTTAGGGGCTCGCAAAAGCTTCAAAACACGACATAATATTGATGAAGCAACTTGTGCAAAACAGGATGAATGGTTTTAGATAATGACAGTCGACAATAATTAATTATATTTTATATAATTAAATTCATAGAAATTATTTGATATGTTTCAAATCATTTTTTGCCTTTATGAAATGAATTATTCTTTTAAATTTTCCATACCAAAAATATAGACTAAAACAACATTGCATTGTAAAAATAGTTGATTTTTTTCAGAACTATGCATATAATATTTATGGATGGTGATTAGTTATGTATATAAAAAGAAATATTGAAAATAAATTAATTGAAGCATCAAATCAATTTGCATCTATAACTATTTATGGTCCTAGACAAGTTGGTAAATCAACATTGATTGAGAAGGTTTTCCCTAATATTAACTATGTGACATTAGATGATATAGAACTAAGAGATTATGCTTTAAGAGATCCTAAAGGATTTATAAAATATTATTCTCATCCTTTAATAATTGATGAAATTCAAAAAGCTCCTAATCTATTAGAATACATTAAGATTGAAATAGATGAAATGAAGAAAAAGTGTCTAGATAATAATGATCATATAAAACTACTTTACATTATTTCAGGGTCAAATCAGTATGAACTTCAAGATGCAGTAACAGAATCATTAGCGGGAAGAACATGTGTTTTTAATTTATCATCTTTATCATATAATGAAATTAAAGAAAGAGAATCTTTTAGCCACTTTGATCCTGAAATAAATATATTAAGAGAAAAAAATAAGTTGCTAAAAAACTATAGATCTAGAAAAGAAATATTTGAAGATATAATGCTTGGAGGTATGCCAGAATATATTACATTAAAACCAAATAGGGATATGTTTTTTAAATCATATATCTCAACATATATAGAAAAAGATGTAAAAAAGATTATATCTGCATCCAAAGAGACAACATTTATGAATTTTATGAAATATGTAGCTTTAAGA
>JALFBO010000063.1 GCA_022772105.1 Erysipelotrichaceae bacterium
AACTCTTCCATATAAACAACATCCAATAAAATTTATTATAAGATGAATTATAACTATTAATCTCACTTTATTATTTTTCAAAAAGGTCATCAGCCAACACCCTAACGAAAATGCAAAAGAACATCTGAATGTATGGGAGAAACCAGAAAAACCTTGTAATCCAAAACGTGTATAATAAAGCCCAGCCCGCATCTGCCAACTATCCATTAATGTATCCGAAATAGTAATCCCCGAAAAATCTTGATATGCCAATCGAACATTTGGTATTAATAAAAATAAAGAACATATAACATAAAAAGAGTTTGCCTTTAAAAATAAAACAATAAAATCATATAAATTATCACTCAAATTAAACATTAATATTGAACAAACATACAAAATAAAATAGTTCACAAAATGTTCGAAAAATGAAAAATCCCAAGTATTTTGTATAATTGGATACACAAGAGAAATAAGAATACAAATAGCAAACGCAGAAATAAATCCTCTTATAAGGGAAAAATCTCTTCGTGTAAAATCACTATGAGAAAAAGATAAATAGAATTTAATTAATGAATAAAAAACGAACCCATAATACCCCAATTTTGTAAGCATATATATAGGACCAAGAGCAAATGGATACATAACATACATAAAAAGAAATACTTCTAATAATGAATGTTTTCGAATTTTTAAATCAACATACTGCATTAAAACCTCTTTAACAGAAGACATGTGAAAGAATAAAATCCTTTAAGCGTAAGCAAAATTTTAAGAAACTCTAATTTTAAATTATTATGTTTACAATAACTAAGCATTTTTATATATGGTATTTTTGAATATGATGCCTTTTTATTTTTTAACAATTTTCTTTGAAGACTTAAATATTTATTTATTCTAAAACATTCTGTTTGCAAACCAAAAAAAATATTACAATGTGGTATTATGTCGTCTTCACCTAATATTTTCTTTGTTTGAAAAATTCTAGCAGACGATTCTAACTGAAGCTTTACATTCTGTTGACTAACCCCAAGAGAATTCAATCTATATTTAAGTAGACGATCTGGTAAATTTCCACCTTTAAGACCTCTTTCAAAAATTAATCGACACCATAATTCATAATCTTCAGCATGAATGAAGTTTATATCATATAGATTATTTTTAAGAATTTCTGCTTTTAACAACATTGAAGGATGATAAAAAGTGGAAGAGTATTGTAAATAAAATTTATTATCTTCAAATAATAACGGTAAAGACGATTTACCTACTATTAGGTCTTCTTCATTAATATGCCATGCATTACACCCACAGAACGACATATCAGGATTAGCATATAAATATTCTAATTGCTTTGTAATACGATCAGGTAAACAAATATCATCACTATCCATTCTTGCAATATATTCTCCATGTGTATGAGAAATAAGTTTATTTAGGGTTGTTATAAGTTTTAAATTTTTCTCATTATGAATAATAGTCAAACGTTTATCTTCTTTTGATAGCCGATTAAGAATTGAAAGTGTATTATCAGTTGAACAATCATCACAACATATAATCTCAAGATTCTGATAAGTTTGTTCCATAACTGAACGAACAGCCTGTTCAACATATTTTGAGGCATTATAACATGGTATAATAACTGAAACTAGCGGACTACTCATTTATCATCTCCAATATGAAAAGTACTAACCATCAAATTTAGATTCTTTCCTAGAAAAACTAACTTTATGTTTACCATTTATAATCTACGAATTTATAAAACTACTACAAGTTTCTTCCATAGCTAATGCAAAATTCTTATACTGATGATTTATTTGTACATTATTTATGTTTATTTTCTTATTATTTATCAGTTTTTTCCCATCATGATTTATAACATTAAATAAGTCTATCAATCCATCAAATCTGCAAGTTGACAATTCTGAATCATTCAGATTATTTATAAAAATAACTGGGGTTTCTAAACCTGTACAAGGCAATGCAGCATGAATTCTTGATGTAACAACAAGCTTTGCAGAAGAATAAAGATTTATAAGATTTTCTGCAGATTTAAAATACTCCTCTTCAGAATCACAGTGATATTGATTATGCAAGTATTTTGCTTTTTTTAAGACATTCTTTCCAAAAATTTTCGAGTATTGCGTATAAAACAAACTTGCTTTTATATAACCTTTAATTCCTTTTTGAAAAATCATATTTTTCTGAATCCTTTTTAAAAGCAAATAGTGTGGAAAAGAAATTAACAAAGAGTTAACAATAGCAAATATGCTTACATCAGTTCCTATGAATGGATCAATAAAATAAACATCATCTGTCTTATGTTCATTTTTGTATTTCCTTCCAAGAGTCAAAGTTAAACATCCAGAAAAATATGCCTTTATCCCTTTTTCATTTAAAAGATTAGCAGTGTATTTATCCCTACAACCAATTGGCTCATATTTCTTTAAATATGTAATATTTTCTGGCGTAAGAATTTTATCCTTTACAGTTGAGTTAAGATGAAAAGCTATAAACAATGGAATGATTTTATCCGATGGCTTAAAATTTTCCGGAATATGAGAAAACCAACCATTCATTATCAATTTAATTGGATCTCCATTATATTCGTTTAAATGGTCACGTTTTACATATAAAATCTCACTTCTTTCAGGAATAAACTGCTTTGCTGCCAAACTTTGAACATAATCCCCAATATTCTGTCCCCCAAATTCCTTAAACTCATCATAAGATAATAATCCGTACTTCATCTCTCCCTCCTATTTATATAATTTCGAGTACAGGAACATAGACATTCGATAACTTATCTTTCCAAACAGACTTAATCTATTATTAATTCTTGCTTTATATAAATTTATTATTTTAGATACTTTATCTTCCTTAACCTGATAAAGAGCACATGAATATGAATTGCGTTCTTCAACAGGAGGAAGTTCCATATAATTTCCATACAAAAGTCTTAAATTCTTATCATCTTCTGGAATATAAGACTCAATATTTTCAAACATTATTTTTTTCAATGGGAAAAATAAATCTTTATCCATAACAGTTTTCTTTGAATAACTTAAGTATGGATGAGATAATTTTACATCTTCATCAAAGTTTTCAAGTCCATATTCACAATTATAAAAATTCAAGAACTTATCAGAACCTCCAAAGTCCTCAATAATTGCCTTTATAGAATCAAAGTCAGAAGAATCATATTTATTAAAAATCAAATATTCTGCTGTTTTTCTATACAAAAGATTTTTTTTAATTTCATCTTCTGTATTCTTTATAACATTCAAAGGTCTTATATCCAATTTAATTGGATATAAATGAGGGAAGAATTTGTTTGTTGAAGCTTGCCACCAAGTACTTTTCAAAAAGACAAAACAACAACAATGATGTGTAAAATCATCAAAATAAAAAACAAATCTATCGTCTTTCCTTAATATTTCAATAAGTTTTAAATAATCTGCTTTTAACATTGAAATATCAATGTCATCATCCCAAGGAATAAACCCTTTATGTCGTATTGCACCAATATTACTACCACCATCAATAAAATATTGTAATCCTTCTTTCTCACAAATCTCATGAATAAGTTTCAGAATCTTTAACATTTCTTCATGAATAATATTTATTCCTTTTACAACCATGTTTTATCCTCTTTTAAAATGTTTTTTTATATATTCCCGAATAGAAATTATCTCATCCTTATTAAGCCCTACTGTTATATATAAAATCATATTTAAAATAACAGAAAAGACGCATACAAGTAAAAATCTAGTTAACTCTTGCATACCATTTGTACATTTATTTATTAATAATGTAAGTGGTAACGACAGTACTATTATAAAGATACATCTACATACTATATCCTTAAAAAAACTAATACATCCAAAATTGAGTTTTTTTGAAGCATAAACTAATCTCCAGATATCAATAACAATACTAAAAATTATTTCACTATAGAAAATCCAATTCGGAGAAAACCCATTCATAAACAAAACAATAATCAATGGTAAGGGCAATAACTTAAAAACACTTACCATTATATTATAAGTTCGAATCTTTCCTGTTGCTTGAATCGCTGTATAAAGAGGATTATTAAAAACATCAATTAGTGACCATATAAGGATGAGTTTTACAAATGAACTAGAATATTCAGGTACATCTTTAAGCCAAAACAACAAGACCCTATCAGCATTTACAAAGAATGGCAAAAAAATAAAATAATATAAAAGGAAAGAAAATTTCGCAGATCTTTTTAATAATAATAAGAAATAATCATTATCGCCACTTGAATAACTCTTAATCAATTGAGGATTAAATGCTGTCTGAAAATTTGTGACAAAACTATAAATGGCATTATTTACCTGATTCGCAATACCCATTGCAGCATTAACTACTACATTTGTAAACATATTGAGAACAAGATTCACCCCCTGAGTATTACAAACATTTGCAACACCACCAAAGAGACTCCATCCTGAAAATACAATTAATTCTTTTGTTAATGCATAATTTTTATGAAATTTAAACCTTGCGATTTCAAACTTTATATTACAAAAAACTTTATAAGTTATTAAAATTACAAAAGCAATAAATGCCATAAAAAATGCATATTCAATTAATCTATCATATGCTAAATACTTAATTACAATAATAAGTGAAAGTTTTGCTACAGATTCAAAAATACTGACCCATGCAAAAAAAGACATTTTCTCATATGCAATTATTACCGCATTATATGGAACCTTCATAATATTTAAAATTGCAGTAAAAACGGATATTTGATAAACAATTTCGGCGACAAGTTTTCTATCAGAAGGTATATTTAACTTATTATGCACATACCAAAGCCCTAAAGTCTCTGCTAAAAGAATAAACAAAATTGATATTCCAAAATGTATTATAATACTTGAAGAGTAGGCTCGATTTGTATTTATAGAATCCTTCTTTCCCAAATAAAAATTTAAAAAACGTTGAGTACTACTAGCCATCGCAGAATTTATAAAGGAAAAAAGAACAACAACTCCTCCAACTACATTATAAATACCATAATCAGTAGCTCCCAATATATTTAAGGTTATTCTTACAGTATAAAGAGAAATTACTAATATAAATATCTGACGAATGTAAAGAACAATAGTATTTTGTGCTATACGTTGGGTATTATTTTGGATTGCGTTCATCTAATTTCCCGAATCAAGCATATAATTTAAGCTTTTTACCAATAAATCATTATTCTCAGGTTCAATTACAGCCACTCGCATAAAATTTCTACCTTCGAACATATGTTTTCTTACAAGATTTTTTACAAGCAAATTATGATCCTCAAGCAATTTTTCTGTAAGTTCCGTAATATTCATCTTTCCAGAATATTCACACAGCAAATAATTTGCCTGACTTGGGTAAACTTTAATTCCAGGAATTTTCGAAAGTTCATTTGCAAAACGAATACGTTCATCAGCAAGTTTATCACAAGCTTCTTTGTATGAGCTTTTATATTTATCAAAAATCTGAAGGAAGTATTCACCGAACGAATTAATATTCCAAATCGAATTGTTCTTACAAACTTTATCAATTAAAGCAGCATCCTGATTTACAAGTATTCCTAATCTTAA
>JALFBO010000065.1 GCA_022772105.1 Erysipelotrichaceae bacterium
ATAGAAAAGAAAGATAATTCTTATTTCGTTGTTTATCCAGGACAAGACTATTATGTAAGATTAAAAACAAAAAAGAATATAAATGTTACTGATGATTATGATAGTGTCAATATTACACTTGTTTTAGAGACAACTTATTCAGATTTTGAATATTCTGTTTACAGATTTACAATGCCGGAATTAAATGATAGACATTGGTGGGGTGAAAAAGATCATACCATTGAAATATATATTACCTATTAATTAATATCTAAAGGATCGACGAAAAATAAAAAAGCAAAGCTTTATAGGGTGACCAGAGTTAATCTGACACCCTTTTATATTAGGAAACATTAAAAACTAACGGCAAAAAATAATTTATATTTATTATTGTTTTCTTCTAAATAATGAATGTAATTGGTTGTATTACTATACTCTTTTCATTTATAAATATTGCTAAAAAAAACTACTAGAAAATAGAAATAAATTCTAAATTCTAATAGTTTTTTTGCTTTTTAAACAAAATTAAATCATTGATAAATCGATATTTTCATTTTCAAAAGATTTTATTAATTCTTTTAAAAGAAGAATAGTATTAGCTAAATCATTCTTAGAAACAACTTCATTAGCGGAATGCATATAGCGTAATGGAATAGAAATAAGTACAACTGGTATACCTTCTTGGAAATTAAATATATGATCTCCATCTGTTCCAGTTCTTGCTGCCCATACTTCATGTTGAATAGGAATATTTTTTTCTTTAGCAATATTTATAACTCTATTTAGTAATTTTGGATTAATGATAGAACCATGAGTAATGACAGGACCTTCCCCTAATTTAACATCGCCTGCTAATTCTTTTTTTCCGTATACATCAACTGCATAGGTAACATCGACAATTATTGCAAAATCTGGTTTTACAATTGTTGGAACAAAGAAAGCACCTCGTCCTGTTGTTTCTTCTCCTACTGTTGTTGAAGAATATACTCCAACACTAGTCTCATTTCTTAATTCTTCAATAGCTTTTAAAATACAAAAGACACCACTTCTATCATCTAATGCTCTTCCACAGATAGTATTGTTAGCTAATTCATGCATTCCTTCATCTATGACAACATAATCACCAACTGAAACAAGTTTTTCTGCTTCTTCTTTAGTATTAACACCTAAATCAATTAATAATTCTCCTACTTCTACTTGGTGATCAAGAAGAGATTTATCTGCGCCTATGACGCCTAATACGATTTGATCATTATGAATGATCTGTACTCTTTGTCCGACATATGTACCTGGTCTAACTCCTCCCGAATTAGTGGTTCTTAATAACCCATCTTCACCAATATAAGTAATAATCAATCCTATTTCATCAGCATGCGCTACCATCATTATTTTATTTTTACTATCATTATTTATATAAGATATCATCGCTCCACTTGGGTGAGTGAAAAATCCATCTACTTTATTTTCCATCTCTTTTTTAATAATGCGTTGAATGTTGTATTCATAACCAGAAGGAGACGGAGTGTTTATTAATTTGTTTAGTAATTCGTAATTCATATGTTTACCTCCAAAACTTTATAATAATTATAATCAAAATATTGATACTACAATAAGTTTTTTTTCCTTTTCTATGGTAAAATTGATTTATGGAGTTTGTTATTTATGAAATTTAAGGGAAAAGAGATTAAAGCATGCATATTTGATTTAGATGGAACATTACTTGATTCTTGCTCAATTTGGAAAGAAGTAGATGAAAGATTTTTTGAAAAAAGAGGTATGAAAGTTCCTTCTGATTATTCTAAAGAAATAGGTCCACTAGGTTTAGATAAAGCTTCTGAATATACAATTAAAAGATTTAATCTTAAAGAGAAAAAAGAAGATATAATTAACGAATGGTTAAGCGATGTAATAAGATGCTATGAAGAGGAAGTGGAATTAAAACCCTATGCTAAAGAATTCTTAGATTTTTTAAAGAAAAATAATATCCCTATGTTTGTAGCTACCGCTAATTCAAGAGAATGCTATGAACCTGCATTAAAAAGAAATGGAATATATGAATACTTTGACTATATAGAAAATACATCTTCTTATCCAAAAGGGAAGAAAGATCCAGCTATATATTTAGATTTGAGTGAAAGATGTGGAATAGACCCTAAAAACATCATTGTATTTGAAGATATCGTTATCGGACTAGAAAACGCGGCAAAAGCGGGATTTATAACTTGTGCAATATATGAAAAAACTAGTCAAGAAGAGGATAAGAAAAAAGAAATCGCTGATTTCTATTGTATTGATTATTTAGAATTATTGAGGTAAACGAAAATGAATATAGTTATTAAAAATGAGGGTGAATTTTCAAATATAATAATCTATTTATATAAAGAAAATAAGAAAAAAACAAAAATTAAGGTAGGAACAATTTCTCAAAAAGAATTAGATATCGATATTAATATATATAGATATATATCTTTTAAATCAAATAAAAATAAATCGCCAAAGATTTATTTAAATGAATATTGTTCATGTTTTGTATTGAAGAATATTAGAGATAATCTAATTAATGTATATATTGAAAATAATAAAATAGAAAAAACAGGTAAGGTATTAAAAATGAATATGAAAGATATTAAGAATCTTTCATATCGTCCTGGTACCACGAAAAGAATATTTACATTTGTTCCTTCTTCGTATGATCCAAATAAGAAGTATGCCTTACTAGTGGCTTTTGATGGCCAAAATTTATTTTCGCAAGAAAACACCAATAAATATACAGTAAAAAATGATTGCTTTGGCTCGTGGCAATTAGATGTATCTTTATCTTTAATATGTCAAGACACCATCGTGGTATCTATTGATAACGCTGATAAATGGAGAGATTTTGAATTATTGATGAATGATGATTTTGGAGAACACGAAGAAAAAATATATAAGGAATTTGAAAAGGACACTGTTCCTCATATTGGTCGATTAGATGAAATAGGAAGATTCATCATGACTAATGTTCTCCCTTACTGTATGAAGAACTATTCTATCGATGAAAATAGAATTGGAATAATGGGTTCTTCTTCAGGAGGGATAGCTTCTTTTTATCTAGGAATGGAGTATTCTAATATATTTACTCATATTTTCTCCTTTTCTCCTGCTATTAATTTATTTAAAAAGGAAGCATATAGTAAATATTTTGCATCTAAACATTTTTCATTGAATAAAAGGCCACTTCTTTATTTATATTATGGAGGCAAGAGACAATTTTTAGAAAAAGATTTACTCCCTTCTTATTATTTTATTAATGATATATTGCATTTCTATTCTTATCCGAATGATCTTATTATTAATTCATATAATAAGGAAGGAAGACATAACGAAATGTTCTGGCGATATGAATGTTTAAATGCCTTAAAGTATTTTAAATAGGTATTGCAATTTTAAAAATGATGTTATATCATTATAAGGCTTAGCGATAAGCCTATATTTCGGGGATGTTACAGTTTCGACGGGGTATAGTAAGGTACAGTACGCAGTCGGTTGATCGCGTTAAAGATCAAAAGCCGATAAATGGCAACAATCAACAATTTGCTTTCGCTGCTTAATTAAGTCACCATGTGTGCCCCAATAGAAGGGGAGCAAGCTGTCAATCTAGTACGAGCCTCTAGGATTAGAATTGGCATAAAAAAATGAGGATAAGGTTCTATGATGTCTATAAGTAGGACACGAAAAAAATATAGGATAGTTAAAAGTCGGTTCGTTAATTAACTCTGCTTTTAATGAAATTTATTAGTTAACTAAACTGTAGAGGCTGTATGGGACTTACTTCGGACACGAGTGCGACTCTCGTCATCTCCACCAAATTGAAAGCATAGGTTTGATACAGTGAAATGTACACGTCAAAATCAACACCTAATATAAAAAGAAAGTATACGTCAAAAATTAACACCCTATAAAAATTAGAATGAATCGCTATCCTAGAAATAGGAGGCGATTTTTAAATGGAAATAAAAATTGAAAAAAGAAAATTTTATACAGATCAAGAGAGATACGAATGGTGTAGGAAATGTAAATTATCTGGAATGCCAGTCGCAACTTTTGCAAAAGAGAACGGATTAAACAGAGAAACATTAAGAGATTGGATGAATGCTTATAACAATATTCATGG
>JALFBO010000069.1 GCA_022772105.1 Erysipelotrichaceae bacterium
TTCACAAACATTAATACTGCTATTTGCCTCATCCAAATAACAATCAAATAAAGGATTGTTCCAATTTCTTTTATTTTTTATAAATGCAATATTTTCTTTTAAAAAACTAGGTATATTTTCTTCATAAACAGAATTATATAAAACAGGTTCTAAATTAATTAATTCCTTAATATCACAATCTAAAGCAGCTGCTATTTTCATAATAATTCTAACTCTGCAATCTAGTATATTACTTTTACCAGAAAATATATCAAACAATGTTGTTTTAGATATTCCTGTTTCTTTTGATAATCGATAAACAGTATATCCTTTATTTTTTAAAAATGTATCAATATTCATATAAGGTCACCACTTAGATTATATCGGTTATCCGATATAATTTCAATTTAAATAATTATTTGAATCAACATTATAAAACAAGAAAAAAACATTAGGATTTTGAAAAAACTAATTATCAATGATTAATAAAACCATACTCAGAAGAGATTTGAAAAATGAAGTGATGGGTTGAACTCTCCCTGGCGGTCTTTGGCGGATTATATCAAGAATACGATTCATTTTATTATGCTGAATCGTATTTCTTTTATATTAGGTGTTGAAATTTGACGTGTACGATTGTTCGAACGAGAAATATTTTGACACATAAAACAAAACGATCAAAAAAATAAAAATCTCTGATATTATATCAGAGATAAGATTCCGTACTGGCGGAGAAAGAGGGATTTGAACCCTCGCACCGAGTTACCAGTCTACTAGCTTTCCAAGCCAGCCCCTTCAGCCACTTGGGTATTTCTCCAAAGCATTATGATTATACAATAAAAAAATTTGATTGTCATCATTAAAATAAATAAAGATGTGTGATATAATCATTTTTGGAAAAACAAAAAGAAAGGAGCCTTATGAAAGAAATAATTATTTCATCATCACAAGCTGAACAAACTGTATTTAAATTTGTTAAGAAATATCTAAATGAAGCTCCTTTAAGTTTTATTGAAAAACTCTTTCGAATTAAAGACGTAAAGATAAATGGAAAACGTGTTAATAAAAATGTCGTTATTCATGAAGGCGATATAATCCAAATTTATGTTAGCGACCAACAGCTTTCAGAATTTAATAAACCAGTTGATATAACACTTATAAAGAATATGCCTAATATTATTTATGAAGATGAAAATATTCTAGTATGTTCTAAACCAAAAGGATTATTAGTTCATGGAGATGAGCATGAAAAAAGAATGACTTTGTCTAATATGGTCTTATCGTATTTATATCAAAAGGGAGAATATAATCCGCGCTTACAAAGTGGCTTTGTTCCAGGACCGGCACATCGAATAGATAGAAATACATCAGGCATTGTTCTTTTTGGTAAAAATATCAAATCATTACAAGCTTTAGAGGACATGTTTAAAGAAAGAAGTTCCTTACATAAATATTATTTAGCTTTAGTATGTGGAACATTGTTAACAGGTGGAAAAATAGATCTTCCTTTATTTAAGGATGAGCAAGAAGGTATAGTAATGGTAAAACCAGTTTCCCAAGGAGGAAAAGAAGCCTTAACTGAATTTGAAGTTAAAGAGAATTTTAAATATTACACCCTTGTGGAAGCTTCATTAATCACGGGAAGAACTCATCAAATAAGAGTTCACTTTCAAGGCATAAAACATCCTCTTGTGGGAGATGGGAAATATGGAAATATTCAAACAAATCGAATCTTTGAGAAGAAGTTTAAGTATAAAGGGCAATTTCTTCATGCTTATAAGATGAAATTTGATGAAGTGGAAGGCGTTTTATCTTATTTATCAAATAAAGAATTTGTTTGTCCATTAAATGAAAAGGAGGAAAAAATTCTTTCTCAAATAAGAAAAGAACAATAATTGTAGCGTTTATCAACAATTAAATATATGCAAAAAAGACGAAAAAAGTCATTATTCGTCTTTTTTTGTGGTTTTACGAAGAAAAATTAAGAAAATACATTAATTTTATTTATGTGAAAATATACTTTTTGTTATAATTATTCACGGGTAAGAACTGATTGAATTATTAAGCATAATTTATATTGGTTATGCTAATAAGTGAAACCTAATATTATCTAAGGAGGATAATATATGTTATCAATTGAAGAGAAATATAAAAAGTGGATGGATGCTGATATCCCTCAAGAATTAAGAAGTTCATTACAGCAAATGTCTTCTAAAGAGATAGAAGAATGTTTTTATAAGGATCTTGAATTTGGAACAGGTGGATTAAGAGGAATTCTAGGACCTGGTAGTAATAGATTAAATATATTTGTAATTAGAAAAGTAACTACAGCCTTTGCTTTATATTTATTAAAAACATATGAAAATGCTAAGGAAATGGGAGTTGTTATTTCTCATGATAATAGATTATATTCGCGTGATTTTACTTTAGAAGCCGCAAAGGTATTATCAACTTACGGTATTAAGACATATATTTTTGATTCGTTAAGACCTACACCAGTTTTATCTTTCGCTACAAGATATAAAAAAGCATGTGGTGGTATTATGATCACTGCTTCTCACAATCCTAAAGAATATAATGGTTATAAAGTTTATGATGAAGAAGGATGTCAAATCGTTCCTGATAAAATTAAGCCAATGTTAGATATTATTTCTTATTTACCTTCAGAGATTGATATAGGATATGGAAAAGAAAAAGAAGCAGGCGAAATTATTACTTTAGGAAAAGATGTTGATGATGCTTATATTGAAGCCGTTAAAACTATTCAATTAAATAGTTCATTAAATAAAAAAGGATTTAAGATTGTTTATTCTCCTCAACATGGTACTGGTTTAGAAAGTGCCAAAAGATTGTTCCTCGAATTAGGATACAATGTAACTTATGTTGAAGAACAATGCTCCCACGATCCAGAATTTAAAGGAACAGCTTCTCCAAATCCTGAAATGCCTGAAGCTTATGACAAAGCGCTTGCATATGCAGTAAAAGAAAACGCGGATTTGATTTTAACTACCGATCCTGATGCTGATAGAGTTGGTATTGCTTTCAAAAATAAAGAAGGTAAATATGTATTGTACACAGGAAATCAAACAGGGGCATTATTGATTCATTATATTTTGAGTCAAAGAAAAGAAAAGGGAATACTTCCTAAAGATGGTATTTTATTTGATACTATCGTTACCTCTTCTTTAGGCGAAGAAATCGCCGCTTCTTTTGGAGTTAAAGTAGAATCAGTATTAACTGGATTTAAATTCATCGGTGAAAAGATACAACAACACTTAGAAAAGAAAGACGCTACATTCTTATTCGGATATGAAGAATCATATGGATATTTAATTTCTCCGTTTGCTAGAGATAAAGACTCAATGCAAGCCTTAGTTATGATTTCAGAAATGGTAAATTATTATCGTTTACAAAATAAATGCTTAGATGAGGTATTAGATGAAATACAAAAAGAATATCACTATCATGAAGATAAGTCTTATTCTATTTATTTCGATGGAAAATCAGGTATAGAAAGAATGAATGAAATCCTTTCATCATTAAGAGAAAATCCTTTTAAAGAGTTAGAAGGAAATAAAGTTGTTGCTTATGATGATATTGATTCATTAACTCATTATGATTTAGTGAATAATACAAAAACAAAAATCAATTTACCTAAATCAAACGTTTTAAAATTTTTCTTAAAAGATGGATCAACTATTGCTATTCGTCCTTCTGGAACAGAACCAAAATGTAAATTCTATTATGGAGCTGTAGGAAAAACTGAGGATGATGTCACTTCTAAGACAGTAAGAATGCATAAAGCTGTTTTATCTTTCTTAGGATTATAAAATAAAAAAAGCATCTGTAATACTTGCTTAATAATGCAAGATAGGACAGATGTTTTATTTTTCAAAGAATTCTTTTAAAAAGTGATAGATTCCTTCATGATTATTATCAAAAGGAGTAACGTATTTAGCTTTGCTTAATAATTCACTGGAAGCATTTTTCATAGCAACACCAATTCCTGCTTCCTCTAACATTTCTAAATCATTTGGTGCATCACCAAAGGCGATGATGTTTTCCTTTTTTATGTGGTAATAAGAAGCAATCTTATTTAAGGCATGAGCTTTAGTAACATGTGGAGAATAGATTTCAGAAAAGGAAGAAAGACCTGACCAAAATCTAATTTTTAGTCCATGTTTTTCTACCGCTTGAGTGATGTTTTCTTTAAAATCTTCTTTCTCATCAGATGCTCTAAAGATGATGATGTTAGGATCATCTTTTAAGGTATCTTTTAATTCGCCATAGATAATATCTATCTTGTCCATAAAGAAATATTTACCAAGTACATCATCTTGGTGAAGAAGATGCATAGAAGAAGAATTTTCACACATCACATTAAGAAGACGTGATCTATCTAAAGAGGAAACAACATCGATACATACGTCTTTAGGTATAAAGAAAGCATCCTTTTCAAATTCATGACTAGAGGAGTAAATATATGCTCCATTGTAGCATATACAAGGAGAAGTTAATCCAAGCTCATTATAATAGGGTTCAATAGAGCGAAATGGTCGTCCTGAAGCAATGACTACAATATGTCCTTGCTTTTCTAAATAACTAAGATATGAAGATGTTTTCTTTTCAATCTGTAAAGAAGAATTTAACAAAGTTCCATCCATATCTAGTGCGATAAGATATTTGTCCATATTTTCCTTTCATACAACTAAATTTTTGCCATATACTTTTAGTGGTGATTAATGTGATATATCGAATATTACTTTATATTGTAGGAGTATTTTTAACATCTCTTGGTATGGTATATATTACCATCTACTCCTCTTTATTTACCATGGGTTATTCTTTGGAAGAATATATACATTACATTATAAAACAAAAAGAAGTCTATCTTTTACCTATAGGACTTCTCATTGTTGGCTTTACAACTTATTTTGATAAAACATGGAAAAAGATTATTTTGCTCCATAAAGGCCGATGACCTTTTTGACTCTTTTCAATGTTTCATTGGCGATAAGAGAAGCTTCTTTAGCTCCTTTTTCTAATACTTTATCAATAATTCCTGATTCAATAACTTCTTTATATTTTGTTTGCAGTTCTTCTAATTTGGCACATACTACATCCGCAACTGCTTTTTTGAAATCACCATAACGTAAACCTTCAAACTCTTTTTCGGCTTCTTCAATGCTGATTTCTTTAAGAGAAGAATAGATAACTAATAAATTGGAAATACCTGGCTTATTCTCTTTATCATATTTAACTTCACTACCTAAATCAGTAACAGCACGCATGATTTTCTTTCTTGCAACAGCAGGGTCATCCTTTAAGAAGATATCCCCATTAGCGTCGCTCTTGGACATCTTTTTGGTAGGATCGGATAAAGACATAATACGAGCTCCAGAAGTTGAAATCACTGGTTCTGGAAGAACAAAGACATCTTGTTTATATTGGTGGTTAAATCTAATGACTAAATCACGTGCTAGTTCAACATGTTGTTTTTGATCTTCGCCAACAGGTACCTTTTTAGCGTCATATAGAATAATATCCGCGGCCATAAGAACGGGATAAGTAAATAATCCTAAACCGATTTTTTTCTCATTTAATTTAGAACTTTTTTCTTTAAATTGTGTCATTCGTGACATTTCACCCATATAGGCATAATTGCCAAGAATTGTAGCAAGTTCACTGTGAGCAGGAACTTGTGATTGTAAAAAGATAGAAGCTTTTGTAGGATCTAATCCACAAGCTAAGTAGAACGCGACAATATCGCGTGTGTTATTATATAGGGTTTCAGGTTCAATTGGTAAGGTAAGAGCGTGTAAATCAGCGATAAATACAAAGACATGATCTTCTCCATTTTGATATTTTGGGAAGTTACGTAGGGCACCGATATAATTACCTAATGTCAATTGGCCAGTTGGTTTGACGCCACTTAATATATTTTCCATTTTTAAATACTCCTTATTTGTTAAGGATGTTTAAAGCACGAGCTTGTTTAGAGATATGGTTTTGAGGCTTTTTCTCAATGCCACATTCTTTTAAAATTTCTTCTGTCAAAGCTTGCGCTTTATCCATCGATGTATGTTCAATTTCTAATTCGTAATCGACAACACCTGAATAGGTGTTTTTATCTAAAGAAATCTTTCCATCTTTATATTGGAAATCGATTCTTTCTGTTTGTAAGCATGTTAAAATTGTTAATTCATTGATTTTTACACCTAGAATTGAAAGGAAATTTTTGATATTTCCTTCTGGAAAGATGTTTTTATCTTGTAAAAGTTCAAAGTCACGCCAAGTAATAGCTTCACTCTTTTCTAAAAGACCTTCGCTTAGTGGAGTTTTTAAGGTTAATTCAAAATCATCTTTTTCTCTAACTCTTAAAGCGATACCATTTTTCTTTAAAAAACGATCTTTAGTATCAATGTAATAATTGATTTGTTTTACTTTACGATATTTAACTAGTGATAAAACATCGATAATTTTTTCGTATTCTTCTACATTGAGTAAAACTTTTGCTTCAATTTCTATATTCGAACTCATTTGACATTTCTCCTTGTTTTGCTTTTTTTATGATACAATATTTCTTATAATAAATCTAGAAGGAGTGATAAATATGAAGTTTTTTATTTTAAATAAAAAAAATAATTACTCTTTAAGTGTTAAAGAATCTCTAAGAAAACGTTTG
>JALFBO010000083.1 GCA_022772105.1 Erysipelotrichaceae bacterium
GATGAGACTTGTTCATTTGAATATTATCAAAAAAATAATTTTATTATGGTTGAAGAATATGATATCTCTTTCCAAAACCAAAAAATAAAAACATATATTTATAAAAAATAATGATATTATTACACAAAATCATTAATATATTAACGATAAAATAAATAAGAGAAGGAACTTTATGAAAAAAATATTACTTATCGCCACAGGCGGTACAATCGCATCAAAGGATTCTAAAACTGGACTAAAGCCTCAGCTTGATGGAAACGAATTATTAAACTATTTAGACGATATTGGAGATTTTTGTTCTATTTCCACTATTACATTATTTAATTTAGATAGCACTAATATTAACTATCATCATTGGATAATGATTGCTAGATGCATCGAAGAGAATTATGAAAAATATGATGGTTTTGTTATCTCCCACGGAACTGATACTATGGCGTATACATCTTCTGCCTTATCTTATATGATTCAAGATTCACGGAAACCAATCGCTATAACCGGATCACAAAAATCGATATTTATGAAAGATAGTGATGCTAGAAATAATTTAACGCATGCTTTCATCTATGCTTGTGATGATAAGGCTCATGGTGTAAATATCATTTTCGATGGAAAAATCATTCTTGGAACAAGAGCTAAAAAAACACGCACTAAATCATTCAATGCTTTTTCAAGCGTTAATTATCCTCAAATTGGATTCATCCAAGACAAGAAAGTACACTACTATTTTAACGAACCTCTACCAACAGAAAACGTTAAATTTTACTATAAATTAAATCCTAATATTTTTGTCTTAAAACTATTCCCAGGAATTGATATAAAAATATTTGATTACATTCTTTTAAACTATGATGTACTAATTATCGAAAGTTTTGGAGTAGGCGGTCTACCTATGTATTATGAAGAAGATTTTTCTTCTAAAATAGAAAAATTAATTTTAGCAAATAAAACTATCATCATCACTACTCAGGTTGAAAAAGAAGGATCCGATATGAGCATTTATCAAGTAGGAAGAAAAATCAAAGAGAAATATCAACTTCTTGAAGCTCGTGATATGACCACGGAATCAATTGTCACTAAGATGATGTGGATTAGAGGAATGACATCTGATTCTGAAGAAATTAAAAATCTCTTTTTAAAGCCTATACATTCTGATATAATTCTATAAAATTTTTATTTTTGCCTCACTTTTTGAGGCTTTTTATATATATAAATATTTTGCGCTCACATACTTATTATCATTTTCTTTTTTATATTGTTGCATAAGAGACAATTTTTCCTTAACTTAAATACAAAAAATTATAAATAATTTTGTATTTTTTTGATTAATTTTAAATTATTTTTTGCTATACTATATTCGTGATTATCAATATGATAATAAAAAAATAAAAGGAGAGTTATTATATGCAATACACAAAAGATGTACAAAACATGTGTAAAGTAAATTGTGGTGCTTCACATGGTTGTGCTCCAATTCCTGAAGAAGGAAAATGGGTATACTCAAAAAAAATTGAAGATATCAACGGTTTTACTCATGGTATCGGATGGTGTGCCCCTCAACAAGGTGCTTGTAAGATTTCTTTAAATGTCAAAAACGGCATTATCGAAGAAGCATTAATCGAAACAATTGGATGTTCTGGTATGACTCACTCAGCAGCTATGGCTAGTGAAGCAATTGTTGGAAAAACAGTTCTTGAAGCTGTTAACACAGACTTAGTATGTGACGCTATCAACACTGCTATGAGAGAATTATTCTTACAAATTATCTATGGTAGAACTCAATCTGCTTTCTCAGAAAATGGTTTACCAGTTGGAGCTGGTCTTGAAGACTTAGGTAAAGGTTTACGTTCACAAGTTGGTACAATCTATTCAACTAAAGAAAAAGGCCCAAGATATCTAGAATTAGCAGAAGGCTATATCACTTCAATCGCTTTAGATGAAAATAATGAAATCTGTGGTTATCAATATTTAAGCTTAGGTAAATTCACAGACTTTATGAAAAAAGGCTTAAAAGCTGAAGAAGCTTTAGAAAAAGCAAAAGGCCAATACGGAAGATACAATGACGGTGTTAAGTTCATTGATCCACGTAAGGAATAATAAGGGAGGAAAACAATATTATGGCTATCACATTTGAAGGTTACGAAAGACGTATTAATCAAATCAATAAAGCTTTAAATGAAGTTGGAATCTCCTCTATCGAAGAAGCTGAACAAATTTGTAAAGAAAAAGGTTTAGATGTTTACCAAATGGTTAAAGACATCCAAACAATCTGTTTTGAAAATGCTTGCTACGCTTATATAGTAGGTGCAGCAATTGCTATCAAAAAAGGCGCAAAAACAGCTGAAGAAGCTGCTAAATACATCGGTGTTGGTCTACAATCATTCTGTATTCCAGGATCTGTTGCTGATGATCGTAAAGTTGGTTTAGGTCATGGTAACTTAGGCGCTATGTTATTAAATGAAAACACAAAATGTTTCGCATTCTTAGCAGGTCACGAATCATTCGCTGCTGCTGAAGGCGCTATCGGTATTGCTAAAACTGCAAATAAAGTTCGTAAAGAACCATTAAGAGTTATTCTAAATGGTTTAGGAAAAGATGCTGCTAAGATCATTTCCCGTATCAATGGTTTCACACACGTTGAAACAGTATTTGATTACGCTACTGGTAAAGTATCAATTGTTAAAGAAACAAAATATGGTTCTAATCCAGATAGATTAGCAGTAAGATGTTATGGTGCTGACGATGTCCGTGAAGGCGTTGCTATTATGCATTTAGAAGGTGTTGATGTTTCAATTACTGGTAACTCAACTAACCCAACTCGTTTCCAACACCCAGTTGCAGGTACATATAAGAAAGAATGTATCGAATTAGGAAAGAAATATTTCTCAGTTGCTTCTGGAGGTGGAACTGGTCGTACACTTCACCCAGATAATATGGCTGCAGGACCTGCTTCATATGGTATGACAGATACAATGGGTCGTATGCATAGCGATGCTCAATTTGCTGGTTCTTCATCAGTTCCTGCTCACGTTGAAATGATGGGATTAATCGGCATGGGTAACAACCCAATGGTCGGTGCAACTGTTGCAGTTGCTGTCGCTGTTTCTCAAGCAATGGCTAAATAAATTAACTCATTCAAAATTTAAGCATGGTGATAGATATACATCGCCATGTTTTTATTTTGTGTTTTACACAAGTTGATAATTTATGATATAATAAAGTGCCCCCAAGGAGGATAATATGAAAAAGAAATTTAACCCATTACTTATAACATCATTAATTGCTTCTTGCTTTATAGCATCAAGTTGTTCTTTTAACGATATTATTAACATTTCAACTAGTAATTCCACTTCACAAGATTCTACGATGAATTCTCTTGATAGTGGAAATAAAGATACTACATCAGGTACTACAACCAATAATAGCGCCAATCAGGAAAACATCAATTTATCCATCGTTGAATTAAACGACATGCATGGATACGCTTATGAAAGTTCGTATAGTTCTTCTTATAACCTAGCATCTTTTGGATATTACGTTGACAAACTTCAACAAAAAGAAGAATATGACAATGTCATTGCTATAGCTAATGGTGATATGTTTCAAGGAACAGCCTTTTCTAATCTTTCTCGTGGTTTATCAGTAATAAACGCGATGAACGAAGTTGGATTTGATATGATGGGAATAGGTAATCACGAGTTCGATTGGGGTTTAAATGTCGTATTAAAATATTTCGATGGTAATTTAGATAATGGAGAAGCTTCATTTCCTTTAATTAATGGAAATGTCAAAGATTCTTTAAATAACAATAAATTAATTGGTATAGATAATGAGAAAGATAATATTAAACCTTATACTATTGTTAATAAGGGTGGTGTAAATGTTGGATTACTTTCTTATATTGGTGATCAAACAAGTTCTATATGCGCGAATAAATTTGGTTCTTATTATATCGATTGCTATGGAAATGAAGATCAAAACTTTATTAATGAAGTTAGAAAGCAAGCCATCGCTTGTAAAAATGATGGTGCTGATATCATCGTATTAAACATCCACGAAGGAAATTCATCCTCTGTAAAGAATTTATATTATAACCAAGCTTTTGCATCGATGAAGGATGATGAAGATAATTACTTAATAGACGCGGTTATCAACGGTCATACTCATACAAAGCAAAATGGAACAATAACACGTCCAAAAGGGATGGCCCTTCCAATCGTACAAGGTGGATGTAACCTAAACAGCGTAGGAACTATCTCCTTAGAAATAAGTGGCTCCACTAAAAAGATTGTAGGATTATCTTGTTCATCTGAATCATTAAATTCCTTAGTATCTTCCTCTTCAAAAAAAGAAGCAGTACAAAATGTTCTTACTTATGAATATTCATTAATTGAAGATCAAATTAAAATGAAATACGCTACTGCCTCTTCTTCAGCAAGCAAAAGTCAAATTGGCTTATGGTGCGCTAACGTAATGAAACAATTTAGCGGTGCTGATGTATCTATTATTAACACTGGTGGTATTAGAGCTACTTTAGATGCAGGTGACATTACTATCGAAACTTTATACGAAGTTAATCCTTTCGATAATAGCCTTATTTATGTAGAAGTATTAGGAAGCGAACTTATCTCTTTCTATAACGCTTATCCTTCCTATTATTATTACAATACTGATTTAGATATATCTAGTATCAACTCTTCATCTACGTACAAGTTATTAACCATTGATTATGTTTACTATGGAGATTATTTCCAAAGCAAATTCAAAAATGATAAACTCATCAAAGTGAACGATGAATTATGTGCTCGTGATTTAATGGGAAGAGATTTATTATCAAGGAGTAGCGGAGTTTGGGATCCTTCCTCTAGTAGCGCTTCAATTGCTCCTCATGGATGGCCAGAAATTTAAAAGAGAGAAATCTCTTTTTTATTTTATCTTTTCTACTGTTAAACTGGTGTAGTAATTTCTATCAAAAAAAATGGTAATACAATAATATATTATTGTATTAATTTTATTATGGATGTACTATTAACTTAATAAAGGAAAGGAGGAAGGCGACAATGGAATTCATTATTGAACTATTCGTTGAGCTATTTTTAGAACTTTTCGCGGAAGGATTTTTCTTTTTTATTGCCAAAGCTTTTGTCGCATTTTCTGACAAATATAATTCTAGTAAAAGATTTTCTCTAGTCTTTAGAATCATATTCTTTTCTATCCTATTTTCATCGTTAATTGGTCTTCTTATTTTTGCTCTTTTTGCAAAGAGAAAATTATATCCAACTGTCTTAATCATATATTTTATTTTATATACTTTCATGATGATAGGAAGATGGTTAAATATCACCTTTCAAGAAGGAAGCTTAAAATTATTTTTTAGAATAAATAGGTCGGTATTAAATTATTTATTAGCAATCTCCTTAATCGTAGTTTCTTGTATTTGGAATAGAAATGATGCTTCTAATCTTAATCAAAGTGCTATCGTGGTTATAATTTGTTCTTCAATTGGAATCATCATCAATATTATAGGAGATATAATCACTAGTATGAGAATAAAAAACAAAAGGATGGGTGAAGTTGAATAATTATGAAAGAAATTATTATATGTATTATCGCAGGTCTAGGTGCTGGACTTGGAACCGGTTTTGCGGGCATGAGTGCTGCAGTCGTCATCGCTCCTTTGCTCATTACATTTTTAGGAGTTGATCCTTACCTTGCCGTAGGAATTGCTTTAGCTAGTGATGTACTTGCTTCAGCAGCTTCGGCAGTAATGTACGCTAAAAACAAAAATATCGACATCAAAAACGGCTTATTAATGATGGTAAGTGTACTATTATTTACTTTTGTTGGTAGCTTCATAGCAAGTCTTACTTCTGCAACATTGATGGGTAACTTCTCATTATTCATCACCATTATATTAGGCTTAAAATTCATTATTAAACCAGTTACTGCACCAAAGAAAAGATTTGAAAACCTATCACAAAAGAAGAAATATATATTATCAGTTTTATGCGGTGCCTTTGTTGGATTTATATGCGGCTTTGTTGGTGCTGGTGGAGGTATGATGATGCTTATGGTCCTAGTTATGGTATTAGGATATGAGTTAAAATGTGCCGTAGGAACATCAGTTTTTATAATGTCTTTTACGGCACTAACTGGAGCCATTAGTCACTTCACATTAGGAGTGTTTCCTTCACCTACTATTTTTATAACATGTATTATTTCTACATTAGTATTTGCCTTAATTGCCGCGAAACTTGCCAATAAAGTTAATCCTGTAGTTATGAATCGAATCACAGGTGCAATACTTGTGATACTAGGAATAAGTATGGTGATTGTTAATTACGGAATATAAGGAGGTATCAGTAATGAAAAGAGCAATATTTATAGATTTAGATGGAACGCTTCTTCCATTAGATGAAAGTTTATTTCTAAAAGAATACATGGGTAAAGTAGCTTTGTTTATGACCAAATATGGTTATGATGGTAATAAAATCGTTGAATACATTTGGAAGGGCACAAAAGCAATGTACTTTAACGATGGTTCTAAAACCAATGAAGAATTATTTTTTGAAGTATTTGAAAAAGAGAATGGATCATACACAAAAGAAAAAGATTTATTTATGAAATTCTATGAAGAAGAATTTCCTTCTTTAAAAAATACCGTAACTGTTAATGAAGATGCAAAAAAATTTGTTGCTTGGTGCCATAAAAATTTTGACTATGTCATTTTAAGTACTAATCCGCTTTTCCCTCAAATTGCCACATATGAAAGAATGAAATGGTTAGGATTATCTCCTTGTGATTTTGATTTAGTAACAACATATGAGAATTCTTGTTTTTGTAAGCCTAATCCTATGTATTTTATTGATTTATTACATAAATTCAATTTAAATAGTGAAGAAGTAATCGTTGTAGGTAACAACGATATAGAAGACTATGATTGTAGCCTTAAAGCGGGGATAGAATGCATCATTGTCGATGATTCTCGTATTACATCTAATAAAGTAAACATCAAAAAACATTGTCCTTTTTCTAAACTAATTGAAGAAATAAAAAAATCTATCTAGCTATATTTTTTCATTAAAATGGTAGTATAATTTTTTTAAGTAAAAAGGAGAGATTAGTAATATGTGGTTAATTATTATCATAATTGTCCTAGCGCTTCTAATTGTATATTTAGGCTTTTCACTAATCATTGTAGAGGTCTTTTATAACAAATCGTTGGTTCGCACTAAACAAAATAAGAAAAAATCTTCCGTTCAAAAAGATATGGAAGATGAACTTTTTAATGATGAACGACGTAAAGAATTTAAAATAGCTTATGAAGATATCATCACTTCATCAGAAGAAGTTGAAATTCTTAATGATAAAGGTGAAAAATTAAAGGGAAGATTATTAAAAAGAAATGACGATCCCCTTTGGGTAATATGCGCTCATGGATGGATGAGCAATAAGGAAAATGATTTAGCGTTTTCTGGAAAATGTTTCTATGATCACGGATATAATATTCTTATGATTGATCATTATGCCCATGGAAAGTCCGAAGGAAAAAGGATTGGTTTTGGTATTAACGATGCTCCAAATGTATTAAAATGGATAAATTATTTAAATGAAAGAATGAATAATCCACAATTAATATTGTTCGGTGTTTCTATGGGAGCTTCGACACTTCTATATTTATCTTCTTATGAAGAATTACCATCAAACGTCAAATGCATCATCGCTGACTGTGGGTTTACTTCTCCTTATGAAGAATTTTCTTACCTTGCTAAATGCCATTACCATTTACCATTATTTCCAACTATGCCATTTATGAGAATAAAAACAAAAAGATTAAATGGTTTCGACATGAAAACAAGCACTTATGATTCAGTAAAAAAATCAAAAGTACCTATTCTTTATATATGTGGTGATAAAGACACGTTTGTCCCTTTAAAATTCACTAAAAAGAATTATGAATTAACTAACAATGAAAAAGAATTGCTCATAGTAAAAGGAGCAATTCATGGTTCTTGTTATATGACTAATAAAGAAGAATATTATCGATATGTTTCTTCATTCACTAAGAAATATTTATCTTAAAATTTTATTTCTTTTTAAAGATCCACAACCATTATGAATGAATTGAAAAATAAATTCTTTAAGTTCCTCTAATGGTATGTCCTTGTTATTTATCATCCAATTTCTAAGGCAAGTCCATATTGTAGTAACGATAAAGTTGCTATATAAAATGGATTGGTCTTTTTTTATTTCAAATTTTTCCATCAATAATCTTGCAATAATATCTATTTGTTTTTGGCAATATTGACTCTTTAATAACGAATCATTCTTTTGCAAGGATAATCCACAGATTAATTGTTCTTTTTTTAGCATTTCTTCAATAATTATATTTTGAAAACAGACATTTTCATCACCGCTAATACATTTTTTAAAACTGATTATTCTTGTTTCAATATCTTCATCCAATATTGAAAATTGTTCCTCAATTACATCATAAATAGAGGAGTAGTGTAAATAAAATGTTTTCCGAGAAATTTGAGCACTTTCACATAATTCGGTGATAGAAATATCACCGATTTCTTTTTTTAATAAAATTTTATTTAAACTACTATATATCACTTTTTTAGTTTTTATTATTCTTTTATCCATACGTTATTTCACCTTCAAGCTGCTTAATCCATTCAAAAGACAATCATATATTACACCCTCTACTTCTTCCCAAGATAATGAACTCCCATCTTTTAAATACAATGAGAAATTATTAATCAATACTGAAGGGATAATATCGCTATAATAAGGAATTAATTTATCTTCAATATCATATGACTGCTTTATTGTTCTTTCAATTTCTTGTTTCATAATTGAAGTTATTTTTTTAATAATTAATAATTTTTTATCTTTTTGTATTATTACACTAATCACATCTTTATGTTCAAAGTACATAGTGCGAATGTATGTATTCAAAAACGAAAAAAGATTATTAAAATCCACGAAATTATATAATTCATTATATTTCTTTTTTAGATTATCATATAACTTCTTAACTATTTCATCTACTATATCATCTATAGAGGAGTAATGTAAATAGAAGGTTTTTCTTCCAATATTTGCCTTTTCAGTTAATTGAGTTATACTAATATCCTCAAAATCATTTTCTAAATAAAGTTCTTTCAGAGCTTGGTAAATAGCTTTCTTAGTTTTAATAATTCGTTTATCTTCCATACTATTTCTCTCCTATTCACACATACATAATACATCTTTGTGAAATAATACACAATTGTAAATTTTGTTGCATCTATAACAATTTGTAAACAAAAAGAATAATCTAACCCCATTTACTAGATAATATCTAGTAAATTATATCTCATTTTATTTATATTTTTAGAAAATATGTGATATAGTGATTATATCGTTGGGAGTAATGTATTATGGAAAAGATTCAAATAAAAAATCAATCAACATTGCTTGGTATCGATGTTGGTTCAACCACAATCAAAGTAGTATTATTTAAAAAAGGAAATCTTGTTTATTCTACATATGAACGTCACTATTCAATGGTAAGAAGAAAAGCGCTTGAGATAGTGAAAAGATTAAAAGATGAAATGGAAGATGAAGATATTTATATCGCCATCTCTGGCTCTGCTGGTTTGGGACTTGTCAAAGAGAACAATATTCCTTTTGTCCAAGAAGTATATGCCACTTCCGAGTTAGTAAAAGAATTAGCTCCTCAAACAAACGTTGTTATTGAATTAGGCGGAGAAGACGCTAAAGTCATTTTCTTTGACAAAAGCGGATGCGATGAAAGAATGAATGGTACTTGTGCAGGGGGAACTGGAGCATTCATCGATCAAATGGCAACTTTATTAAATGTATCATTAGAAGAAATGGATCAACTATCTTTAAAATCAACACGCATTTATCCAATTGCATCCCGTTGTGGCGTATTTGCAAAAACTGATATTCAACCTTTGTTGAATCAAGGAGCAAAAAAGGAAGATGTAGCGGCTTCTATATTTCAAGCTGTTTGTAATCAAACTATTGCCGGTCTTGCTCAAGGAAAAAGAATTAAAGGCAATGTTTTGTTTTTAGGAGGTCCATTAACATATAACCTGGGACTAAGAAAAAGATTTGTGGAAACTCTTCATTTAAAAGAAGAATGCGCGTTATTCCCAAGTTATGGCACTATATCAGTGGCTTTAGGCACTGCTTTTTACGCTTCAAAACAAAACAAATCATTTACATATAATGAGATTATTAACCTACTAGAAAAAGCCATCAATGCTCCTTTAGATATTTCTACAACTTCTCCATTATTTAAAGATAAAGAAGAATATAAAGAATTTGTCAAGCGTCATGAAAAAGATACTGTTCCTAGTGAAAACATAAAAAATTATCAAGGTGATGCATATCTTGGTATCGATTGTGGTTCTACGACCACGAAGCTAATATTAATCGGCGAAAACAATCAAATCATCTATACATATTATTCTTCAAATAAAGGAAATCCTATCTCAATTGTTAAAGAAGTTCTTGAAGATATCTATAACAACTGTGCTGATCGCATCACCATTAAAGGTTCTGCAGTTACAGGGTATGGAGAAGAACTCATTGTCAACGCGTTCCATGTTGACAAGGGAATCGTTGAAACTATGGCTCACTTCAAAGCTGCAAAACACTTTAACCCTAATGTAGATTTCATTATGGATATAGGTGGACAAGATATGAAATGTTTTAAGGTAAAAAACAATTCAATCGATTCTATCTTACTAAATGAAGCTTGTTCTTCTGGTTGTGGTTCTTTCCTTGAAACATTTGCTAAGTCTCTTGGCTATTCCATACAAGATTTTGCCTCTTTAGCATTGTTTGCTAAAAAACCAGTAAATTTAGGTTCTCGTTGTACTGTCTTTATGAATTCATCAGTAAAACAAGCGCAAAAAGATGGAGCCGATATTGCTGATATTTCCGCTGGTTTATCAATGTCGGTAATCAAAAATGCATTATATAAAGTCATTAGAGCACACGATGCTTCGGAACTTGGAAAAGAGATAGTTGTTCAAGGTGGCACTTTCTTAAACGATGCGATATTAAGAGCATTTGAAAGAGAATTAGGATGCAATGTTATTAGGCCTAATATCGCTGGATTAATGGGTGCTTTTGGAGCGGCTCTTTACGCTAAATCATTAGGTTTAGAAAAATCTTCTTTAATCAATCTTGATGATTTAATTAAATTTACTCATAAATCCACTATGACTACATGCCAAGGTTGTACCAACCATTGTCACTTAACCATCAATACATTTAATGGTAAAGATCGTTTTATTTCAGGAAATCAATGTGAAAAAGGTTCAGGTATTTATTCTAGTAACCAAAAGAAACCATTACCTAACTTATATGAATATAAACGCAGTAAACTTGCCGAACTTATGCAAGAAGATAAGGAAGAAGGAAAATTTACTATTGGAATTCCTCTTGCTTTAGGAATGTACGAACTTGCTCCTTTCTTCGTTACTTTATTTAGCGAATTAGGATTTAGAGTTATCCTTTCTCCTTTCTCATCTAAACCTTTATATCAAAAAGGTCAATATTCTATTCCTTCTGATACTGTATGTTATCCCGCTAAATTAATGCATGGTCATATCTCAACATTAATTGAAAAGAAGGTAGATGCAATATTCTATCCTTGTTTAACATATAACGTCGATGAAAAAATGGCTATTAACCACTACAACTGTCCTGTAGTAGCTTATTATTCTGAATTGCTCAAAGGCAATATGGAAGAATTAGAAAAAGTTAAATTCTTGTATCCATATTTAAATATAAACTCCCAAAAAGAGTTAACTAAAGAAATGATAAAAGTCTTTAAAGATATTGGCTTTAGTTTTTCTAAAAAAGAAATGGGAAGTGCTATAGCTCACGCTAACGCTAAATATGTATCTTGGATGAATGATATTAGAAATAAAGGAGAACAAATTCTTGAAGAGGCATCAAGAGATAGTACTAAACGGGTGATGATTCTTTCAGGACGTCCTTATCATATTGATCCAGAGATTAATCATGGGATCGACAAATTAGCAAATTCCTTAGGTTTTATAGTTGTTTCTGAAGATGCTGTCCCTCTTCAAAAAGAAAAACTTAAAATCAATGTATTAAATCAATGGACATATCATTCTCGACTATATAATGCTGCTTATTACGCTACTAAACATAAGAATGTTGATTTAGTCCAATTAGTATCTTTTGGATGTGGCATTGACGCGATTACCACTGATGAGATTAAAGATATTTTAGAAAGCAAAAATAAATTATACACACAAATAAAAATCGATGAAATAACCAATCTTGGTGCAGTTAAGATAAGATTAAGATCACTTCTTGGTGCACTAGAAGAAAGGGGTGAATAACATGGGGAAAGAATTTCAAGAAAATCGTATCATTTTCACTAAGGAAATGAAAAAAGAATATACTATTTTAGTTCCTACCATGCTTCCTATTCACTTTGAAATTATGCTTTCATATTTACAAACTTTTGGCTATAAATTCGATTTATTAACCAATTCTGGTCAGGCGGTTATCGATGCTGGTTTAAGATGCGTGCATAACGACACTTGTTATCCCGCATTACTAGTCATTGGTCAAATGATCAACGCGATAGAAACTAAAAATTACGACACCCATAAAATTGCTTTATTAATTACACAAACTGGTGGTGGATGTCGTGCTTCAAACTATATTGCTCTACTTAGAAAAGCATTAAAGAAAGCAGGATATGAATATATCCCTGTCATCTCTTTAAATTTTTCTGGTTTAGAATCCAATCCAGGATTTAAAATTACTTTACCTATGATACCAAAAATGTTGTATACGGTATTATATGGTGATTTACTAATGATGCTAAGAAATCAATGCCTTCCATACGAGAAGAATAAGGGAGAAACTTCTTCTTTAATTGACAAATGGACCAAAATCTTAGTTCAACAAATGAGTTCTTCCTCTCATAGTTATAAGAAAGTATTGAAAAACTATCGCTTAATTATTGATGACTTTGCTCATATTGAAAGAGAAAAAGTAAAAAAAGTAAAAGTAGGTATTGTTGGAGAAATATTTGTCAAATTTTCACCTCTTGGCAACAATAATCTAGAAGATTTCCTAGTTTCCGAAGGAGCGGAAATAAAAGTTCCAGGTTTATTGGGATTTGTATGTTATTGCGTATACAATAGCATTATCGACTACAAGCTCTATGGTATAAACAAAAAAACATACTTAGCTTATAAAATGATTTACAATCTCATTCTTTCAAAAGAAAAAGATATGATAGATATCATTAAAGAAGAAGGAACATTTTCACCACCTCTTCCATTTGATACTATCGCCTCATTGAACGAAGGATTTGTTGGAAGTGGCGCTAAGATGGGTGAAGGGTGGCTTTTAACAGCGGAAATGATTGAATTAATCAAAGAAGATGTTCCCAATATCGTATGTACTCAACCATTTGGATGCTTACCAAATCATATCGTAGGCAAAGGAATGATGAACCCAATAAAGAAAAAATATCCAAATGTAAATATCGTAGCGATAGATTATGATTCTGGCGCTAGTAAGATTAATCAAGAGAACCGAATCAAATTGATGCTAGCAAATGCAAAAGAAAAACTGTAAGCGGTTTTTCTTTTTTTTGTATATTTTGCATAAACGGGGGATTATTTGTCTAAATTGAATCTTTATTTGAAAGGAAATATATTTTATAATATATTTAAGAGACTATCAGTTTCACAAAAACGATAAGATTTATAGAGGTATGCATTTTTGGTAGTACTCGAAAAGGAGATTTATATGGTAGGTATTTATTTTTCAGGAACAGGAAACACTAAATTTTGCGTTACAGAATATGTCAATTTTTCTGTTTCTAGTGGAAGAATCTTTTCTATTGAAGATGAAAATGTAAACAAGGCATTTGTCAGTGAAGATGGAGGAGAACTCATCGTTTTAGGTTTTCCTTCTCATGATGGAAATGTTCCAACTATTATGAAAACATTCATTGAAAAAAATAAAGGAAATTTTTCTGGTAGAGAAGTTTTAATTCTTGTAACAATGGCAAAACCAGGTGGCGATGTTAGTTCTAAATGTGCTCAATTATTAAAGAGTGCTGGAGCTAGAATTTATGGTTCTATCTACGTTAAGATGCCAGATATAAGAACAGACGTAGAAAAAAGATTTACTTCTATATATCAAAATAAAGATATGGTCAAAGATGCAGTGTCTAAGATTCATTCCACAATCATCGATATCAAAAGAGGAAAAATGCCAAATGATGGTTTAGGAATTAGAGCCGCTTTATCAAGCATCCTCAACAAAGGATTAACTAAAGAAGCACCACATGAACTCAAGCTCGATACTAAAAAATGTAGTAAATGTATGGAATGTATTGAAAAATGTCCAACTAAGAATATCAAATTCGAGAACAAGAAAATAGCTTTCTCAGATAAATGTACAATGTGTTATAGATGCATAAACATTTGCCCAAGAAAAGCAATTACCTTCCTTGGAAAAGAAATAGAAGACCAATCAAGAATTGAAATGTATATAGATGAAACCAAGTAAAGAAGGAGATTAAAATGAACAAGAAAAAGTTAATATTATCTTCTTTGCTTTTAGTGACAATGATGGTAGGATGTTCTTCTAATAAGAAACCATCAAGTTCGATATCTTCTACTACTAATGGAGGAAATTCCACCTCTGTCATTTCTAACGATAACTCTAATTCAGGAAATAAAAACACTTCTACACAAACTATAGAAGAAATTAATACTTACCAAGCTTATCGTAGTGCGATGAAGTCATTAGATAAAAACAATAATTCATTTTCTTATTTTGGTGATTATTCATATACCAAAAAGGATGAAAATGATCAAGTAAAAGAAAATATCATCACTAAGAATGGGTGTTTTTTCAATCCAAAGAATAAAGAATACGAACAAGAAAGCATTGGCACAATTAATGGCAAAGAATATAACTTTAGGCAAAAAACGATTAATTATCCAAATGATGACAGTGAACAAAAAGCAGTAGTAGGTATTGAGAAGAACGATTCTTTAGTTCAATACTATAGCCATTACGATGATGGAGAATATAGTTATCCAACATTAGGAAGTCTATCTAAGTTATATACCATAGCATTCCATAGAATGGGCGAGAATTCTACGATTGAAAAAGATAACTATTCCATTAATAATATGTTTAAGAGTGAAGTTAATCCATATAGTGATTATAGTTTATCAGTCTCATATAATGATGATTCACAAATTCTTATTATCGAATTAAGTGGAACACCTAGCACTTCGCTTAAAGAAGATGTCGTACCTGATTCAAAATACTATATCCATGAAATAATGACTTTTACAGAAGGAATATTAATAAAATATGAATTAAGTGAGAAAACAATATTATTAAAAGAAGATAATAAAAGTGTTCTTTCTCAAGAAGAAACCACTATATCGTATTCTGTTTCCTCAATGAAAATGTCAGCGCTAGGTAAAACACCATTATCAAGCGATGAGATTAATCTTATCAAATCCAAAATTAGAAATGTAGTATTAAGATATTACATTTATAGTGATCAAATAACAATTCCTTATTATTTAACAACCGCAGATTCATTTGATAAGATAATTCATGAGGAATGGTTAGATAAATATCCAAACATCAAAGCAACAATGTTAGATGGCACTTTATATGATAAGAGTAAAATTGAATCATATACAGGTTCAGCCAACATTATCATTACATTAGAAGAAAATAATGAATAAATTCTAAAAAAAATATATAAAGGAGTACACTCATATGAAAAAGAAGAATGCATTAGAAGAATACGAACTAGCGGAAGAAGAAGCATTTGCTATCCAAATGGAAGAAGAAACGATTGAAGAAGTTCATTCCACAATTGACTGGTCTGAATTTGGTCAAGAGTTTGAAAAACCAGGTCTAGCAGATGAAGATCAAGAAGAAACTCAAGATCTTGAAGAAGAAAATCAAGAAGAATCAGAAGCACAAGAAGAAGCACAAGCTAATAAAGAAGAAAAAGAAGAAAAGCCAAAAGCTAAAAAAACATCTACAAAGAAAAAATCTTCCTCTACTCCAAAAGATAAAAAGTCTGATTCAGCAACTAAGAAGAAAACTTCAACAGGAACTAAAACTAAGAAATCTAAAAAAGAAGAGCCAGTTGAAGACAAAAAAGATGAAGAAAATCCTGTTGTAGAAAACGTTACAGAACCTAAAGAAGAAGTGGTAAATAATGAGCAACCTAATGAAGAAGCTACTACCAATCCTGAAGTTACAGAAAATGTTGCTTCCGAAGAAACTAAAGAGGAAGCTACTCCTATAGTTAATGAGGAAACTAAAGAAGTACAAGAAGAAGTTAAAGTTGAAGAAGAAAATCCTATTGTAGAAGAACCAAAGGAAGAAGTAGTTGTTACTGAAGAGCCAAAAGAAGAAGTTGCTAAAGAAGAAGAGGCTACTCTTCAAGTTGAGCCTATAGAAGTTCCTACTGAAGAAGTTAAAGAGGAACCTAAAGAAGAAGTTAGTGAAGAAGCTCCTATAGTTAACGAGCAACCTAATGAAGAAGTTAAGGAGGAAGAAACTGCTCCTCAAGTTGAACCTACAGAAACTCCTACTGAAGAAGTTAAAGAGGAAGCTAAAGAAGAAGTTAGCGATGTAACTCCTACAGTTACTCAAGAAGCTAAAGAAGAGGTTGCTCCTCAAGTTGAACCTACAGAAGTTCCTACTGAGGAAGTTAAAGAAGAAACTAAGGAAGAAGTTAGTGAAGAAGCTCCTACAGTTAATGAAGAGACTAAAGAAGAGGCTACTCCTCAAGTTGAACCTACAGTTACTCAAGAGGCTAAAGAAGAAGCTGCTTCTCAAGTTGAACCTACAGAAGTTCCTACTGAAGAAGTTAAAGAGGAAGCTAAGGAAGAAGTTAGCGACGTAACTCCTACAACTAACGAAGAGGTTAAAGAAGAGGTCAAGGAAGAGGTCAAGGAAGAACCAAAAGAGGAAGCTAAAGAAGAAAAGGCAGAAGAACCAATGAAACCAGTTCGTCCTCCATTTAGAAAAATGGTTCGCCCAGAATCTAGAAAAGAGACAAAAGTCTTTACATTGAATAAACAACCAAAGGCACAAATGCCAACTCTTCCAAAAAATAAATTAAAGAAAGAAGCATTAGTAACCGAGGATAAAGATAAGATTGTTGAATTACTAAACAAGGGAATTAGCGAAGGATTTACATATCTATTTACTCCTGCTACTGATTTTAATAATAACGTAGTTTATATTCAACTTCACCAATGTGTTGAAATCGATGAAAACACAAGAATTATGGAAGAAGTATTTGTTCCTGTTGCAGAAGAAAATGATTTAATCTTCCAAACAAATAAATTAGCAATTGAAAAAACGCTTGAAGAAGCAAAGAAGAAAGTAGATATCAAATTTGCGGTTAGTCTTTCTACAAAATACTTATCTTCACAAGAAAAGATCGATGAATTAGTTGAACTTCTTGCTCGTTGCCCATCTAATATCATCTTGATTATTGACGCTATTAAAGTTAAGGACTGTGATGAAGAACAAGTTGCTAGACTTTACGATTTATTAAATAAAACAAATCTAAGAATGATGTTAGATAACGTAGAAGATGCAAGAGTTTCATTATTATTTGAACTACCTGTTTATTACTTAAGAATTGATGGAGATTACTATATAGATCGTACTCCTGCACAAACTTCATTACTTTCATTCTACGCATCATTTACAAAGAATGCTAAGATTCACTTGTCTTGTAAGAACATTAATGAATTAAGCCAAGTTGCATTCATTAATAAGTATTCCAAGAGAATTGAAGGAGACGCAGTTATGAGTGCTAGATTATCAGTAAATGATATTCAATCTTCTTTAAGAAAAAAATAGTATTCCTTTATCAAACATATTGAATTATAGAACGATTAGAGAATATCTAGTCGTTCTTTTTTGTATTGTCTTTATTATTTTATCTAGAATTATATATTTTTTAATGTGACATTTATTTTGTAACAAAAAGAAATTTTTGCAAAAAAAAGATGTGACTAGATAGTCACATCTGAACTTCATAATATGAATTATTCGCTTACAGGTTGGTTTTCAACAAATTGAGCTTTTTCTGCAAATCTCTTAATTGAGTTAATAACAGAAATTACTCTATCTTTTGAATTATATACTTCACCAGCAAGAACAAGTCTATGTTGTTTGTTATATAGTTTGAATTGATATTGTTCATTCTTATCTTTGAAGATATAGAATTCACCTGTATATGCAATTTCTCTTAATTTATCACATGCTTGCTTACATGATAATTTTGATTTATAGATTTGAGATGATGCAATAATACGTCCGTTAGATGCAAGTAATTGATACATGTATTCTTTGTTTGGAGTAACTTCAACAATATTAAATTTGCCTCTTGCTTCAGTTGTGATTTCTACATTATATAATTCAGCTTGTTCATGAGTTACTTGAGAAGTATCAACAATAATTGTTTCTGATTCTACAAATCTCTTGAATGATTCAGAAGCAGAGACTGCTCTTGCTTTAGTTTTATAATTTGCTGATGTTGCAAGTGTTCTTGATCCTTGCTTTGTAATTACTCTAAATGAGAATAATCCGTGTTTATCTTCAACGATTTCAATCTTTGCGGTATTAACATTTCTCTTAATTGTATCAATACCTTTTCTTGCAGATTCCTCAGAAACATAAATTTCAGAAGTGATTAATGGTTCACCATTTGAAGCTTTTAATATATAACGGAAGTTTCTTTCACTTTCAGCGGTAATAATATATTTACCTTTTGCTGTTGTAGTTTTGCTAGCACTCTTGACAGGTTTAACTTCTTCTACTGGAGCAGGTTCCTCTTTTTCTTCCACTACTGGAGTTTCATCCACCACTGGTGTTTCTTCTTCTACTGGTTTTTCTTCTACAACTGGAACTTCTTCTTGTACTTCTTCTACAACTGGTGTTTCTTCTATTACTGGAGTTTCTTCTTTAGCAACTTCTTCTTTTTCTTCTTCAGTAACAACTACTTCTTCTACTGGTTTTTCTTGTTTTTCTTTACCAGCTTTCTTAGATGCTTTTTTAGGAGCCTTTTTAGCCTTCTTAGCAGGTTTCTTTTCTTCTACAACTGGAGGAACTTCTTCTTTTGGTTCTTCTACTACAGGAGTTTCTTCTTCAACTTTAGCTTCTTGTACTTCTGGAACCTCTTCTTCGATAGCAACGTCTTCCTCTACTGGTTCATCTTCTTCAACGATAGGTTGTTCTACTTGTACTTCTGGAACCTCTTCTTCTATTGGTTCTTCAGTAGCAATTTCTTCTTCTACTGCTTCATCTTCACTTAGTGATTCATCATTAAAGTCATTTTCATCTAAAATTTCTTCTGTGTCTTTTTCGTCTACATATTGTTGCTTTATTTCTTCAAAATCATCATCAAATAGTACTAAGCTATCATCATCGTCGCTAGCATTCTTTGAACTTCCTTCATCTTCAGTAGCTAATTCATATTCATCTTCATCACTATCGTTAGCTGATACGTTGCTTTTTGGAGTAGAAGGTTCTGCGAATGGATCTGGATTTGCCGCAAATCTCTCTTCTTGCTCTTTCTTTTCCGCCTCACGAGCTGCCATTCTACGATCTTGATATTCTTTTTCTTTTTTGAAACGTTTATTTTCGTTCTTCTTTTTAATCACACAAATGATAATAATTAAAATTATTAATAAAAGTGCAACTGCTCCCACACAAACCCAAAAAGTAATAAATGGAGTTAAACCGATTGATGAAGCTAATTTTTCAATAAATTCTCTTATCACATCAGGAACCCATGTTGGTACTGTTTCGTCTACAAAAAACATAATTGAATCCTCCTTAAAATAATCTTTTCTTTTATTATTATATAATAATAAATTTAAAAAAAAATCTTTTTTTGCATTAAAAGGTAATAAAAACACATAAAAGAGAAATTATTCACAAATTTACTCGATTTTTTTGTTATTCAAATTAATATTATTCATAAAAATAATGAAGTACATATTCATTTTAATTCAATAAAGAAAATAGAAAAAAAACAAAATATTGAGAAAAATAAAAAAATGTCTTGCAAATATAAATAAAAATAGGTAATATATAAAAGCGTTGAGAAATACAATGCCGACTTAGCTCAACAGGCAGAGCAACTGATTTGTAATCAGTAGGTTGTTGGTTCGATTCCGATAGTCGGCACCATTTGTTATTTAAAGCCTAAAAATAGGCTTTTTTTATTTTATTCATAAATTTTTGATTCGAAAGTGTCAAAAGAGGCATCAAAATATTTCTTGTTCGAACAGGTTCGAATTAATGAATCGAATTTATTTCAATTATTTTGAAAAAAAGACTGAAAGAAACAATTAATCACGATTCATTTCTTTACAGTTCTTTTCTTTATTTAATAATGATATAAGCGTTAGATCGATCTTCATCGTCAATTAAGACTTCTAAACCAAGAGACTTATATTTTTCAAATGTTACACGCATTTTAAAACGATTGGGATTCTCCTTTTTAATATGGCTAGTGATATTTGATAGATTATATTTTCCTGGCTTTAATGTATCGATATATACTTTAGCGAGCGTTAAGAACTCATCCATCAATGCTTTTTTGTCTAAATTTTGTTGTTCTTTTTTTGAAATCACTTCTGAATTCTTCGTTTCATTTTCCTTTTGTTTTTGATTTGAAGAAGTTTTAGTTTTATTTGATTTTGATTTATTTTTTGATTTTTTTTCATTAGTCTGACTGCTAGAGTCATCGACTTTTTGTTCACTATGAACTTGATCTTTATTTACATTTTCTTCTTCATTTATATTCATGGAAGTAGATTCAGTTTTTGTTGTTTCTTCATTTTGACTAATTACTTTATTTTGCACGAGCAAATCTTCTACAAGAAGGAACTCATCAAATAAGGCACGAAATTTTGGGCTGGTATTATCTTTATTACCAACACCAATCAAAAACTTACCTTCGTTTTTTAATTTTAAGATTAGCTCTGTGTAATCATCATCACTTGTAACAATACAAAATGCATCAATATCATTTTCTTTATAGAAACAATCTAAAACTTCTATATAGTATCTAAAGTCAGCATTGTTATGATTTGCTTCTTTAGTCTTCTTAGCTTTACCTTTTTTTATACGCTTATAAGAAACTACGAGTTCTAAGCAATATTCTTTAATTAAGCGCGTATATTCTTCAGGTTGTGTTATTTTACTAACAATGATTTTTTTGGGGCTTGGGATAAAACCTTCATGATCTAGATACTTTAAAAGTTCAGGAATAACTTCAAGTTTATTTACGTTTTCACTATCGATAAATGTCGCAATCTTACGCTTGGTCTTATATTTTGTATAAGATTCCATTTTCTCCTCCTTTCTTACTCACATTCTATAATAATTAATATATCAAGACAATAAAGTTTTTTATGTTTTATTGACTTAAAAAGTGGTATATTAAATATGCATATTAGAAAAGAGAAATACTTATGAACAAAATTTTTAAAAACGAAAATTCTTTTTTAGGAAAAATTGAAAAATTATTTTGGAAAATCTATTCAATTGAATCAATGCGATTTTTATTTTGGGGAGGAATTAATACCTTATTTACATATGTATTAACACAAATAATTAAGTATGGTATTTTTGATCCTCTTTCTTGGAATGAAACACCTTTTTTTTCTTCTTCATCATCCACTTTATTAGTTGAAATTGGTAATAAATTTAATTTACCTTATATAATCGCTTTTGTTATATCCATACCTTTTTCTTATACAACAAATGCGCTATTTGCATTTAAACAAGAATGGAAATTAGTTCGTCTTGCTCGTTATCCTCTTTCTTCCATTCCTAATTTTATATTAAATTTACTAGGTATTTGGTTATTTTATATTATTTTAGGTTGGCCTTATTTTCTTGCAACTTTACTTGCAGCAGTTTTACCTCTCCCTGTAATGTTCTTTGTAAACAAAGCTTTAGTTAGTCCTATTAAGAGATTTACCAAAAAAGAAGAAAATAATCAAAAAGAGGATAAAAAAGAAGAAAAATAAAGAAATTTAATCGATGTAGTATTACCTGAAATTATCGAACAATTAAAAGAAGCTAGGTATCAAATCATTGGCTTTACGGAATCAGATCCTGAAAATTTTAAGATTTCTAATAAATGAATGCAAAATCAATTTTAAATCATAAAGTAGGAAAAAAAGTTCATGATAAGGTTGTACGTCCTTACAATGTAGAAATCTTAAAAGTTGAAACTGAATAGTATCTTAATTAGTTTTAATTTGAGGAGATTTAAATATCTTACTATTTTTTATTATTAGTAGTGAGCGATTTTGTATATAATTATTTTGTAG
>JALFBO010000084.1 GCA_022772105.1 Erysipelotrichaceae bacterium
TATAGGACCATATAGCGTTACGATTACTTCTTTTTCACCGATATCCATATTAGTAAACATGGGGAAAGCTTCTTTTGATCGAAAATTAATTAAAGTTGATAAAGATATTAATTTAATGGGATATAAATTACTAATCGATGGAAAAGAATATACAGTATATACTTTATTTATAGGTACTATTCATACCGTTATATTCGTGGAAAATCCTATTGAAGCTTATGAATCATCAATTGGAGAAAAGATCTGTAATCATCCTTTCTATAAAGAAAAGACTAATGTTAATTTTGTAAAAGTAATCGATAAAAATAATATTATAGTTCGTACATTTGAAAGAGGGGTAGGAAGAACACTTTCTTGTGGAAGTGGATGTTGTGCATCATTTATTGTTGCTCATAAAGAAGGATATGTGGAAGACGAAGGCTATGCGCATGGAGGGGAAGATAAACTAAAGATATCTATAAAAGATGATGTATTTTTAAGTGGACCGGCTTATAAAGTTTTTAGTACATATATAGAGGAAAGATAATATGAATATTGCACTTGTTGGTTATGGAACGATGGGAAAAATTGTTGAAGAAGTAGTGAGTGAAGAGAATAAGTGTTTTGTGGTAGGAAAAGACTTTTCTTCTTTGTTTGATATAAAAGAACATATCGATTGTGTCATTGATTTTTCATCGCCTTCTTTATTAGATATGATTGTGTCTTATGCTTCTTTACATAAAACACCATGTGTTATTGGTACAACAGGTCATTCTTTTAAT
The DNA here is from genome assembly GCA_022772105.1 of Erysipelotrichaceae bacterium. Classification (GTDB taxonomy): domain Bacteria; phylum Bacillota_I; class Bacilli_A; order RFN20; family CAG-449; genus UBA3210. The sequence continues at coordinate 762 of JALFBO010000084.1, forward strand.
CAAGAAAAAAAGATTGAAGAATTAAGCAAAAAAGTACCACTTATAAAAAGCGCTAATTTCTGTTTAGGTATTACTTTAGTTAATAAATTGTTAAAAGATATTGTCCCTTATCTTTCAAATTGTTTTGATATAGAAATAAAGGAGATTCATCATAATAAAAAGTTAGATGCACCATCTGGAACAGCATGTATGTTTTTAGATACTATTAATAAGAATTTAAATTACAAAGTGAATTATGGAAGAAAGGGAGAAGTTAAAAGAGATAAAAAAGAAATAGGCATTCATTCTTTACGAGGAGGAAGTGTTGTAGGTGAACATGAAATATATTTCTTAGGAGAAGATGAAGTTATTTCTATAAAGCACCAAGCTCTTTCTAAAAAGATATTTGCTTTAGGAGCATATAAAGCAAGCCTCTTTATTGTTAACAAAAAGAATGGATTATATTCTATGGAAGATGTTCTTTTTAAGGAGAAAAATAGTGATTAATAATGAAGATATTGTTAAGAAGATTGCTCAAAGTAAAAAGAAAACATCATGTAAAGTAATACTTAATTGTAAAAAGAAATTAATATTTAAAAATGCAAAAGTATTTGTATCGTTACCTTTATATATCGTGTATGGAGATTATGAAGATATCAAGGATACTTTAAAGGAAAATGAAAAAGATATTGAAGATATGATCATAGAAAATCAAAGCCGAAATTCAGCACTTCCTTTATTAAATACATTAAATATAAATGCACGTATTGAACCAGGAGCAATAATAAGAGAAGGCGTAATAATTAAAGATAACGCAGTTATAATGATGGGAGCGATTATAAATATAGGCGCTGAAATTGGTGAAGGAAGTATGATTGATATGGGCGCTGTTATTGGAGCAAGAGCCAAAGTTGGATCTTCTTGTCATATAGGCGCGGGAGCTGTTATCGCAGGGGTTATTGAACCTCCTTCTTCTACACCTGTTCTTATTGAAGATAATGTTTTCATAGGCGCTAATGCGGTTATTGTTGAAGGAGTTAGGATAGGAAAAAATTCTATCGTTGGAGCTGGTGCAGTTGTTTTAGAAGATGTAAAAGAAGGGATGGTAGTAGGAGGAGTACCAGCAAAAGTAATTAAAAAACTTGATTCCTCTTCACTTAAGAAAAAAGAAATTATTCCTTCTCTTAGAAAATTAACATGATAAACAGTAACGGCTATGATGTAATAAAGATACGACGTGATCTTCACCAAATCCCAGAACTAAGTAAAAAAGAATATAAAACTAAAGAATATATAAAAGAATTATTAAAAAAATCCAAAGGAAAACTTATTGAAGTAAATGAAACTGGATTAATTCTAATTTATGATTTAAAAAAAGAAAAATCTATCGCATTTAGATGTGAAGAAGATGCTTTACCAATTAGAGAAGAGAATGATGTGTTTTATAAATCTAAACATGAGGGAATAAGTCATGCTTGTGGGCATGATGGTCATATGGCAATGATTTTAGCTTTAAGTAAATATATAGATGAAAATATTTTAGACTATCCAAAAAATATTATTCTTGTCTTTCAACCTTCAGAGGAAAATAGCGGAGGAGCAAAGATAATACTAGATTCCTTAATATTACAAAAATATAACGTCGATGAGATGTATTCTACTCATATTTGGCCTTATTTAGAGGAAGGAAAGATTTTTACTTCTAAAGGTGTACTTCTTGCTTCATCAGGTGAAGTTGATGTGATTATAAAAGGAAGAAGTGTTCATGTGGGTGATTATAAAAAAGGAATTGATGCGTTAGCAAGCGCTTGTTATTTTATTAATGCTATGTATCAAAAACAAAAGAACATAGTAGAAGAAAAATATTTATTAAGATGTGGAAAGATGGAAAGTGGAGTAGCCCGAAACATTGTTTCTTCTTCTTCGACATTAAATATTACACTAAGAACCTTCTCTTCCTTTATGTATAAAAAGTTAATTGCTTTACTTGAAGAATGTAAAGAAGAAGCTGATAAATTATTCTTAACAACTACATCACTTATAATTCATGATGATTATTCTTTAGTGCATAATGATAAATATCTAGTAGACAAACTTCAAGGATTAGATATCTCTTTACTTAATAAAAAGTATATGCAAGCTGATGATTTTGGTAATTATTCTTCTTTTTTTCCTTGCGTTATGTTTTTGCTTGGATGTGGAAATAAAGTTTCGCTTCATTCTCCGCGTTTTGATTTTAATGAAGA
>JALFBO010000085.1 GCA_022772105.1 Erysipelotrichaceae bacterium
GGAAACCTGGTAATAAAGTTTTAGCTTCTTCTCTTTCTAAAGAAAGTAAATCTTCTATAGAAACATTTAAGCTTTTAGAAATAGCTAATAAAGTTTTTCCTGAACATTCTAAAATATCTGCTTTACCAGAAGCGATATCTGCTAAAGTTGTTCTAGGAATTCCACTATGAATTGATAATGAATAAACCGTGGTTTTCTTTTCCGAAAGTAAATCTAGAAATGTCATATCAATATTATATCGGTTAACCGACATTTCTTCAATATAATCATCTAGAAAAACAACTTATTATAAATCTTTGAAATTATTGCTTAGCTAGATTGTTAACTTTTAACAAGGATATTTGAATTTTATAAATTGATAATAAAAAATTTTTGAAACATTGATTTTTAGTTCATGTTTTATTTAAATTGCATTAACAACTACAACCCCTGTATTTAAGTATAAAAAAAGCTTTGAACATAATTTCTAATGTATCAAAGCACTTTTTTCTTTAATGGCAAAGATGAACCATTTTAATACAAGATTGCACACCCCTGTCATAGAATGTGCACACCCCTAGAGCGATTTGCACACCCTTGGTACTTTTTGAACACCCCTGCTTTTTCTTTTTTGTCTCTAAATATGCTATTAACCTTTCATAATCGCTTGTTTCACCTATATCAGACAATAATTGTTGAGCTTCTAATATCTCATTAGGAATCTCGCCTAATATTTTATATATTTTCCCATGACAATATGTTATATTGTACTCATTTGATTCATAATATAATTCAATGCATCTATCTTTTTTTTGCTCAAAAGACATCTCAGAAATTTTTCAAAGATGAACCATTATAATACAAAATGCAAACACCCTGATTTGTTATAGAATGCAGCAAGTCAAATTGGAATTTAATGGTTAATTAGTATTCCAAATATCCATATCCTTTTTATTTTTAAACATATTGGACTCAAACTTATATAGCAATTCAAAAGATCTATCTAAATCATCCATAGAACAAGCATAAAAGTTGGGATTTTCTATCATTCATTTAGGAACCCAAACATCTTTCAATTTTAATTCAAAATGCAAAAAGCCATCATAAATAGTTTTTCTACATGTTCCCAAATGATAGCGGTAATATAAGAATAACCAAAAGGAGTAAAAATTATATTTACTTTTTCAACGTTCATTTTAAATAAATAATTCATATAAAAAGTTGAAAAATGCGAATTACATTTTGGTGCTATAAAATCGAGGGTGGACAACTTTTTTGTAAACACCCTAGATTTTATAGATTTTTATATTTTGAAACATATAAATGATTTCATAAGGTAATCTTAAAGAAACTAGAATATCTTCAGCAAGATCTAAAACGGTTTAAAGAATATTCGATTTCATCGATGTAATCTTGTCAATAAATAAATTATGTCTTGTTCATTTTAAATGAATAAGTCATGCAAAAAGGTGGAAAAATATTAATTATATTTTTACCACCTTTTATTTTATAGATTAACTAGTGTTTTATAGGTTTTCCACCTTATTCCACCCTAGATTTTATAGTGCCTATTTTCATTGGACTCTACAAGTTAAACATTTGTAAAGCCAAGATTACTAATGTTGATTCCACACTTTGATGGCAAATTTTGTTTCAATTCTGCTAACAAACGATTAAGTACCTGTGTACATTTGCTGAGCTCATGGGAGTACGAATATTGAGTTCCTTCCCCATAATCAACATTGAGGAACGTTACACCATCTATAGTTGAATAGTTTCCCGTGATAGAACCGGATCCGAGAAAATTTACATTAGTAATCATATCATAGTTGATATTTTGACTTTCATTTAGATCGTAGAATGTTATATCAAATGATTTCTTCGTTTGATAAGTATTAAGATTAAGATCGATTTCATAGGATTTATATTGAGATTGATTATCATTTGAATATGATAATCTCATTTTAAAAATGCCATTATCATATTTAATATTCTCTTGAAAGGTATCTCCGTTTGTCCAAGTTGTATTAATCGGTGTCCACGTTTTTAATTTATCTAGTACTTCATTATAGCGAGACACTTCTTTAAACTGGGCAATATAAACAGTATCAGAAGATATTGGTCCTAAATCAGGACTCCAACCAACAAATTCATAGGTATATTCGTCAGTTTGTGGCTTTGTTGGAGTAGAACCATTATAAGTTGGCGTGGTGCCTTTATTTACCTGACCACTTTGCAAAATAGTTCCATCCCAGTTTTTAAAGGTAGCCAAATATGTTTTAGTTTTTTTTGTAAAAGTTGCTGTATATGTCACATCGTCAACAACAGTCGAAACCGTTGGAGACCAGCCACTAAACGTATATGTATAATTATCATCAGGTGCTCTGCTAGGTTTACTACCATCATAAGTTGGAGTAGAACCATGTAAAACATTCCTATCGACTTCTAATATTGTACCATCATAATTTTTCCATGTAATTGTGTGGGTGTCATAACTTCCTTCAAAATCAGCATAATATGTACGATTTTCATATGCTGGTTCAATTTTATATATTTTTTCATTGTTGCTATTTTCATAGTACCATCCAATAAATTTATAAGAATAATGAGAATCATATGATGATCTTGTCGGAGTATTTCCTTTATAGAAAGGGGTTTCTCCAAATTTGAGAGTGTCCGATTGTAAAATTGTACCTTCATAATTTTTCCAAGTAATAGAATAATTCAAAGACTCACTCTTGCTGTCAATATAACTATAATGGCATCTTTTGCATTGATGTATTACTTCTGTTTTGTTGTTTGGATTTTGCTTGTCATAAAAATCATGAGCTTCTTCAACTAATTTGGCAGAACCAACATAATCACTTTTTTCATTTTCTATCCAATGCTTATGCTCATTATATTTAAAGTGAAAAGGGTAAAATGTGTAATTTGATGACAATCTTCCTGCAGATGAATCAAGACCAAAATTATAATAATCATCAATATTTAAATCAATATCAAAATCATAATCATCATCATATTGATTTTTACAAAACGTTCTATCGATTTCATTTGGTTCTTCCTTTGTAGAAATTTTCGATTTAGTTGTATATCCACAAGTCGAACACCTAAAAAGCAAATCAGCATCTTCAATAAAACATGGATCATAAATGTAAGAACTATACACAACGCCAAATAACTTATAATCATGTTTGCTTGTGTTTTTAATGTAGTATGATCCATCGCTTTTCTTGGGAACTCTTATAGAATATTCAGTTTTGGAACTGTCCGTAATGATTTTTTCATTTTCATCTATATAACAATAACCAAGTTGATAATGTTGTAACTCAGGATTAAAAGTGTCAAATTCATTTGTATAATCCTGAAAATTTTTAACATAGTTTCCATTTTTGTGTTCTTCTACTGTTGAATAGCGTACATATAATGAACTAGCTGCTGTTTTTGGCTCTCCACATAAATAGACCCATTCCAAATCACTTTCATTATATGAACTTTGATTTGAACCGTTTGAGCACGAAGCTAAAAAGATTCCAAACAAAGCTAATAACAGTCCTAAATATTTTGTCTTCATCATAGTAACCTCCTAAATGTTAAAATGTTCTTTAAACAAATTCACTAAGTATACCGCCGTTCTCTTGTCTATTTGTATCACTTGAGACGCGTGTTCGCATGGTGGATTTGGTTCAATTCGATTTGGAGTGCCATACATGTTGATTTGAAAATATTCCGTACCATTTAAATTAGTAAATAAATATTTAGCAATTGCAAGTTCTTGCTCTCCAACATTTTTGCCTTTTCTTTCTTTAGAAAAATATTTAATATCAATTCTTGCCATATACATTTTTCCTTTTTTGTGTAGTTTCAAAAACTATACATTTTGTACATTTTATATTTTATCATTATTTAAGGCATTTGTAAATATCATAATGGAATTGGACCAGAATAAACGCACAAATTAATTATAAGCTGTAAGAAAGAATATAAAATTCATCCTTACGGCTTTTTTTATGTGAATCTATGTTGTATAATGATAGTGAAATATGATTTTTAATATTCATATATTAATATATGAATATTAATTCTTAAAAAATGGAGACTTTCATGCCTAAGAAAAACACTTTTATATCAGAACTAAAATCTATTATCGCTTCATCTAACTATTCTTTTAATGATGTTCCTGAAGAAGTTATTCCTGTATTTGTTTCTTTCTTTGAAGCTCTTACTGATGTTAGAAATGAATCTTATATTCTTCATAAGCTATCAGATATTGTTGGAGTTGCATTCTTTGGTATTATTTCAGGATGTAATACTTGGAATGAAATTGAAGTATTTGGTGATTATCATTTACAAGATTTAAAGAAATATTTAGAACTTAAAAATGGTTGTCCTTCTCACGATACCTTTAGAAGAGTTTTTAATTTGATTAAACCATCTGAATTTGGAGAAATAATGGTTATGGTATTAGAACCTATTATATCTAAAGCTGTTTTTAATCATATAGGTAATGCTTTTATTGATGATAATAAAATGATTACTGATATATTATCTATGGATGGTAAAGTATCTTTATCTTCTTCACGAAATAGAAGAGATAAAGATTTTATTAAAGCATTGAATACAATGCACGTACATTCTACTGAATTAGGTATTACTTTAGTTTCAGAACCAATAGAAAATAAGACTAATGAAATACCTGTAGGACAAAAGATATTACAAACAATGGACTTAAGAGGAAAAGTAATTACTTGTGATGCATTAAATACTCAAAAAGAATTAACTGAAATAATAACAAAATCTCATGGAGAATATGTTTTACCAGTTAAAGAAAATCAAAAAAATCTAAAAGATGATATCGAATTGTACTTTAAAGAAGGATTTGATAAGACTAAAGTCTTATATAAGAAAGAAAAAGATAAAGAATCATCTAAAATAGTTACAAGAGAGTATTATTTATCACCAGAAGTTACGTGGTGTTATGAAGTGGATAAATGGACCAATATCCATGGTTTTGGAATGATTAAAAAAACAGTAGAAGACTTGATTACAAAAGAAATAAGTGAAGAAAAAAGATACTTTATTTCATCGTTCAACGATTCAATAGAATTATTTTCTAGAGCTGTAAGAAATCATTGGTCGGTAGAAATAATGCATAGAGATTTAGATATGTTTTTTGATGAAGATGATAATATGACGATAAGATCAAATGCATTATTAAATTTTAATACATTAAAGAAAGTAGTTTTATCAATATTAAAACTAGTTCAAGGATTTTATGGGGAACATTTTTCTAAAAATAGTATTAGACAAAGAATCAGTTATGGTTTTGGTAAAGAAATAGAAAGTATATTTAAATCTATTTCTTATTTAATTACTAAAAAGGCAAAATAAGAAATATGATAATTAATATTTTTACTTAATTTATAGGGCTTAAGAATAACCATATTTCTAGCCAAAAGTTATATAAGTTCAAAAAAAGCATAAATTGTTTTTGATTTTAACTTATTTGCGAATTTATGCGTTTATTCTGTATTCTTTTAGTTGTAAATAAAAAGTAACGATAATTTTTATTTTACATAAACATAAAAAGTGGGTATATAAAATTAGATAAGTAAAATCAAGCATTATTTTAGATAAAATTTTAGTTGGTCATTTTCGACCAACTATTTTTTTATATAATTTAAGTGGTTAAATCTGTAGGAAAGGAGAATTATGATTAACCAATTTAATATCGACTCGCTAGGGTTATCTAGTGAACATTTTATCGTTAAGGATTTCTATTTAGATAAAGACCAAAATAAATATATCGCTATTGTTGAAAACATTAAAAAAGAAGTTAAATGTGAATGCGGATCTTCTAAAATAACCCTTCATTCATATCGCCATAAAAAAATAAATCATGTACATTTTTCGATGACGCCATGTGAAATTATCTATCGTCAAAGAAGGTTACGTTGTAAGGAATGTTGATTCACATTCCTCGAACCTAATTATCTGTCTCTTGGTTATTCCCGTCAATCAGATGAAACTGTCAAAGTGATACTAGCTCAATTAAAACAAAATATTTCTTTTACTGATATTGCTAAAAATACTAATGTTACTACTCAAACAGTAATCAACTATTTCAAGAAATATGTAGATTGTAAACGTAAGCCATTACCAGAAGTTCTTTCTATAGATGAATTTAAAAATCTCTCCTATGGTAAAGGTAAATATGCTTGTCTTTTACTTGACTACCAAACTGGAGAGATAGTAGATGTTCTTCCAAATAGAAGACTAGACTATCTACAATTTTATTTTAACAAGATTCCCATAGAAGAAAAGGAAAATGTTAAATTCTTAATTAGTGATATGTACGATGGATATAAGCATTTGCATGAATATGTATTTCATGATTCTACTTTTGTAATCGATGCATTTCATTATATTAGATATATTACTGAAGCTTTTAATAAAGTGCGTATACGTGTAATGAAATCATTTTCTAAAACTAGCAAAGAATATAAACTTTTAAAGCGATATGGAAGATTACTATCTAAAGATAGTAATAAAATTCACGAAGAAACAAAAACATGGCCACTTATTAATAAAGAAATGTCTACATCTATTTTCATTAATTATCTTAAGACTATTCATATTGATTTAGCTACAGCCTATGATCTAAAAGAAGAATATTTCCATTCATATAAAAGAAAAACATTTGATCAAGCTGAAGATTTCTTAACTTATTATATTAATAAAATGGAAGTTTCTTGTATACCTGAATTTAATGATGTCGCATCAACATTTACAAACTGGAAGGAGCATATTGTTAATTCATTTAATAAAGATGAATACGGCAAGCGTATGTCTAATGGAAGAATTGAAGGAACTAATGGAAAGATTAAAGCAATAAAGAAAATATCTTTTGGATATGATAACTTTTATCATTTTAGAAATAGAATTATGTACATCATAAATGAAGATGAAAAGCCATTAGAGTTTCCCAAAAAAGATGTTGATCTTGAGAAAGATATTTCCCTATATATACATAAACGAGGAGTGTATACAAAAGGATTTATTCACTCAAAGGATCAACGTTCCAATGGATATGGAATAGTAAACAAAGAATATGCTAGTCATCCGCTTATGACGGATAAAGAAGCAATTTCTTACATTAAGAGTAAAGGTCTATCAAAAGATGAACTATCAGAACTAAACAGTTGGATAAGAGAAAGAAATAGCTTCTATTCTAACCCTGTTAATGCAGTTGATGAGAATGGTGAAGTATTAGATTTTATCCAATATATACAAACAAGAAACAAAAATAAATAAGAGGAAAATAAACTACAGATTTAACCATTTTAAAAGGCTGATATTCAGTACTGAATATGTACGAAATACCAACCTTTTTTTATCTTTAACCAACTTTTATTTTATCTTCGACCAACTTTTATTTTACCGTCGACCAACCGTTAACCAACTTTTATTTTATATACCCTAAAAAGTTAGTTCATTACTACACAAAATATAGTAATTCCACTAACTTCATTACTTTAAAAATATTACCCACCAATATATCTTTTTAAGAATTCTTTGGTACGAGGAGAAGATGGATTAGTAAATATTGTTTTTGGATTGCCTTCTTCTTCGATTACGCCTTGGTCCATAAAGATAACTCTTGTCGCCACATCACGTGCAAATTGCATTTCATGAGTGACTACCACCATTGTCATCCCTTCTTCCGCGAGAGCCTTCATGACTGATAGAACTTCTCCGACCATTTCAGGATCTAAAGCGCTTGTTGGTTCATCAAATAGAATTAAATCCGGATTCATACATAGTGCTCTTGCAATTGCCACACGTTGCTTTTGACCACCAGATATTTGATTAGTACGATAATCTTTTCTTTCAATCATTCCAACACGAGTTAAATTTTCAATAGCAATTTTTTCCGCTTCTTCTTTGCTTCTACCTAAAACTTTTCTTTGAGTTAAAGTGCAATTTCCAAGCACTGAGTAATTATTAAACAAATTAAATTGTTGGAATACCATGGTCATTTTTGCTCTTATTTGATCAATATCTGCACCTTTTTCCATGATATTCTTGTCTTCGAATTCAATAGTTCCACTAGTTGGAACTTCAAGCAAATTCATACATCTTAGCAATGTGGATTTTCCTGAACCAGAAGATCCGATAATACAAACAACTTCACCTTTATGAATATCTAAGGAGATATCTTTTAATACGACTAAATCACCAAAACTTTTTTTAAGATTCTTTATAGAAACTATAGTTTCACACATATTATTCTACCTCCACGATTGCTTTATCTTTTTTAAAAGGATTCCATTGAATTTTTCTTCCTTCTAATTTTGCATTGATTATTCTAACTATGAATGTAGCCATTAATGTAAGAATTAAGTATATGACAGCGATAATGATATAGCCCTCTACTTTGAAATAATTTCTATTTGTAGCGATAGATACAGAAGCATAAAGTTCAGTTAAACCAATGACATTTAAAACTGATGAGTCTTTAACATTGACGATATATTCATTCAAAATTGTTGGCAAAGCATTTCTTAATGCTTGTGGCATAACAACGCAAACCATAGTTTTAAAATATGACATACCTAATGCTCTAGAAGCCTCTTCTTGACCATTATCAACTCCATTTAATCCAGAACGAATAATTTCTGACATATATGCGCCTGTATTAATGGTAATTACAACTAAACCACATAAGAAATATCCATTAAAAATCCAAACATTTGGTAAGGATAACCAGTTAATACCAACAGAAGCTGATCCAAAGAAGATAATCATTGCTTGAACCATCATCGGAGTTCCTCTAAAGAAATTAACATATACAGAAGATAAACCTTTAGCGAAAGCTTTTACGCATTTTACTAGTTTATTATCTGTTTCTTTAATAACTAAATTTCTTTGAAGAGCTACGAAAACTCCAATAAGAAGACCTACAAAAGTACCAACAATAGCAAGAATTAATGTTGCGGCTACTCCTTTTAAGAAAGTTTCTCCGTAATCTCTTAATAAAATTCCAATCTTCTCAATTGATGACATGATTATTTACTTCCCCTAACGATTGCATTAGCAACTGGTAATTCAGCAGTCATTGCATCAGCTGTACCATTTTGAACAGCCATAGCGCAAGTTGCAAATGTATCTAGTGCATTTAAGTGAGTTACGTTAAATTGTGTTTTCCAATCTTCAATTACATCATCAGTAACTGTAGAAGTTTGTGAAACGATTTTTGCTCCACTAAAATCATTTAATGATGTAGCAGATGCATATTTAGAATCTTTTTTAACGATTAAGACTAATTCAGAAACATAGTATTCATTAGAGAAATCAATTGATTGTCTTCTTTCTGCTGTATCAGTCATACCAGCAATAACCGCATTAACTGTTCCTGTATCTAATGCAGGAATTAATGAATCCCAATCTAATTTAACAATTTCTAATCTATAATTCATAGTAGCGGCTAAATAACGAGCCATTTGAATATCGTAGCCATCTGCAAATTCACTTGCACCTTTAATTGGATATGTAAAATCATTTGCTTTTGTTTCTGTCCAGTTAAATGGAGCATAATCACATTCTAAACCTACTGTTAAAACTGGTAATGAAGAATCTGTTGGAACTACTGAAGGAACAGAAGTTGTAGTAGAAGTATCACCTGTTGATCTATCTGTAGCTTCTGTCATCCATTGATTTCTTGTGTCTACAGAAATTGTTGCAAGAGCTTCATTTAATGCAGTTTGTAATGTTGTATTTCCTTTTTTAATACCGATAGAAACTCCTAAATCTTTTTGTGTTTCTCCTAAGATTGCTTGGTCAAAATGAACGATAGTTAATTCTTTGCTTCCTGAATTTCCTCCACATGAAGCAAGTCCAACTGCAACAGCTCCAATTGCTAAGACGTTTAATAATAAATTCTTTCTCATGATATTTTCTCCTTTTCTTATTGTTAAACTAAGAAAATAAAAAAGCGTCTAATCAAAGACGCTCACGAAATTTAATATCCTTTTCTGTAGCGCCTCTACTTATAAAAGTAGGAGTGTTATAGGTATTTCCTATAACCCCACGATAAAGATATGCCTATCTTCTCGTTCGGCGATAATTACCTTTCACTTGCTTCATCGAATGCCTTCTTGACAAGTTACTCTGACGTATCGCAACCTCTATCTTTTTTATTTTCGTTTTCAATCATAACTCTATCATCTTTTTTATGTCAATAGCTTTATTAATTTTCACAAAAAAAGCGGTTACATTTTAGAAATAATAATTTTATATGATAATACGAAGTTATAATTAGTATTTGATAGACTAATTTCAGTTTGCATTCACAAAAAGGAATTTGCTTTGTCAACTAATATGATATTATATATGAACCGTTTACAAACATTTTACTTAATACTTCGCTTAATTATGTTATAATTAAGTCGTTCCAAAATCACTCAAAAGCAAATCTATAAGTAGAAGGAGTGTATTATATAAAGAGTGATTATATGATACAAGGTAATGACATGAATATTTTATATTTTATCACAATAATATTATCGCTATTACTTTTAGTATTATATTTTTTCATTGACAAAAAACGCAATAAATGGCTCCTACTTCTTTTTATTTCCATATCTATTTGCAATATAGGTTATTTTTTTCTTTCTATTGCCCGCAACATAACATTTGTTATCATTAGCAACGACATAGTGTATCTAGGAAGCGTCTTCTTACCATTTTTTATGTTGATGCTAATATTAAATAATTGTAACTTGAAAGTTCCTAAACCATTGATATATTCATTAATTGGAATCAGTACCATAATGCTATGGGTTACAACCAGTATAGGATATCTTCCAATATACTACAAAGATATCAGTCTAGAATTAATAAATGATGAATATGTAATCGAAAAAGAATATGGTCCTTTCCACACTGTATACGTAATTTATATTTTTAGTTATTTTATATCTATGATTGGAACTATAATATACGCGACAATTAAAAAAACCATATCATCTAAAATGCAAGCTATATTTTTATCGATTGTAGTTCTTGGAAATATATTAGTTTGGCTAGTTGAAAGATTTATCGATAACACATTTGAGTTTTTGTCTATATCATATGTAATAAATGAATGTTTATTACTACTACTCTATGGTATTTTATATGAATACGAATCTAATATAGATAAAAAAGTTTTAAAAGATATTTCTTCCAAAGATTTTAATGAAGGATTAAATGAAGAACAAATCGATATAATCTTCTCATCTTGTAAAAATCTAAGTATTTTATCTACTAGAGAAAAAGAAATTCTTCGTCATATCTTGCTAGGAGAAAAAAGAAAAGAAATCGGTGTTTCACTATTTATATCAGAGAGTGCAGTAAAAAAGCATACAACCAACATATTTAAAAAACTGAATGTTAATAATCGAAACGAATTATTTACTGAAGTCAAAAAATCACTAAAGTCTTCTTTATAGGAAGGCTTTTTTTAAAGGTGGACTAAAAGTACCCTTAGGTAATAAATAGTAGAATTCAAATATATATTTTTATTTTTTCTCTTATGATAATATACTTTGTAAGCGCAATAAATAGACCATCCCTTTAGAAAAAGGAAAAAATTATTAAAATAGCAAAAAAGATGATTATCAGCTTTCTGATATGACCATCTTTTCTATTTACTTTCTTTTTATTTCATCTGGAATTAATGAAGACCAAGGAGCTAGTGATTCAATATCTGAAACATTAGTAGTTGCGATGTTATCAAGTAACCATATGATATAATCTTCTGGCTTTAAATTATTTGCTATTGCTGTATGAACAATAGTATACATAATACATGATTTAACCGCACCATTAGGGTTGTCACAAAATAACCAATTCTTTCTTCCTACAGCATAATTCTTGGCTAGATGTTCAGCCATATTATTATCTATCTCTAGTCTTCCATCTTCTAAATATCTTCTTAATGATTCTTCTCTTGTAAGAGAATAAATTATTGCTTTTCCTAGTTTACTTTCAGGTAATACTTTAAGTGAATCGCTTTTAAGGTTGCTAAAAAACTCATCTAATATTGGTTTTTCATCAATTAGACGTCTTTCTTTTCTTTCTTCATAAGATATTTTATCTTCTTTGTATTGTTTTTCAAATTTATATAGTTTACCAATTAAATTGATATACTCATTACAAATTTGACGTTTTTTTGATGGTGAAGAAGACATTATATTTAATGCTTCAACAAACTTTCTTCTAGCATGAGCAAAACAAGATACTAATTTATATCCTTTTATATGTTCATATGCTTCATATCCATCAGCATGTATGTATCTTGCTTCTTCAGTTTCATTTTTAAAAAAGTTAGTTACATTGCTATATTTTCTTCCATCATTATAATAATAGAACGTAATTTGCTTATTAAAACTTTGAGAAGTTCTAAATAACCATACATAGTTTGTTTTTACATTTCCTTCTTCGTTTTTCTCGGATAAGACCTTCAATTTAGTTTCATCTCCGTGAACGATATCTGTAGATTTAATTATCTCACTATATTTATCGTATAAAGGTCTTATTAAATCGCATGCTTTGGAAACATAATTTATTATATTATTTCTACTTATGTTAATTCCTAAATCTCTATATGATTGTTCTTGTCTATAAAAAGGAAGTGATAAAGCAAATTTATCATATATAAATTTTCCAACTAGGGAAGGTGAATACATACTATTTGGAAATGGAATTACTTCTCTTTCTTCTTGCACCATCTTTGAGCATTTTGGACAAGCATATTTAAAATAGTGATGTTCTTTAATAAAACATTTTTCAGGAATAACACAAAGTTCTTTTCTTACATCATAGCCTATTTCTTTTAATTCGCTTCCACATGTAGGGCAAGATAAATCATCTTTACGATGTTCTATTATTTCAACAGGTAAATTATTATCTTCGTTAACTAGATTTTTACTTCCTTTTGGTCTTCTTTTATATCCTTTTATTTCTTCAATCTTTTGTTCCAATTCACTAATTGTTTCTTCAGTTTCTAGTTCATTGAATAAAGATAATTGATTAGGATTGACTTTATTCTTTTCACTTTTCTTTCCAAATATTAGATTCTTATAGTAATTTATTAATTCATTCAAATGATCAATATTACTTTTTTGCTCATTTATCTTATCATCTTTCTTATCCAAATCTAATAATAATGAAAGTAAAATATTTCGTTTTTCTTCTTCGTTACTGTTATTAAATTTAATTAAAATCTCTTCTTTTTTCATGATTTTATTATATCAAAAAAAGCTAATTTTTCAATAAAAACAGCCCTTTTTTTCATATTTTTTCAATGTATTTTTTTTACGTTTTTTAGCTCTATGCTATCTCCACTTTTACCTCTTGATGATAATATTTTTGTTCAATTTCTAATCCTTCTAAAAGCCATTCTAATTGCTTCTTTGAAATCATTTTAATTTCATCTAATGTTTTAGGCCATCTGAATTTTGATTTTTCTAATCTTTTATATAATAGCCAGAAGCCATCCTTATCCCAATATAATATTTTGAGCTTGTTCTTTTGCTTATTACAAAACAAATACATTGCATCTGTCATAGGATTAATATTAAAGTTATCTTGAATAATAGAAGCATATCCATCAATTGATTTCCTTAAATCAGTAAAACCACATACAATATATAATTCTGATACTTTATTTAGATCTAGTAGCATAAACACATCCCTTTATGATTTTAGATAATATATCTTCATTAAGATTTTCTTTTATTTCTAAATCAACCTCATTTATTTTGATTTTGATTAAAGAATCATTATTGCTATCATTGTTAGTATTTAGTACGACTTTTCCTATTTCAATGTTATTTTTAGAAGATAATTCTTTTAATCTTAAATATTTTTGATGAATATATGTCACTTGATAATACTTCATATTATGTTCCTTGGCATATTGATAACATGATAGTCCTGATTTTAAATAATCGTTTAATATTTCCTCTTGTTCTTTTGTTAATGGTGTAATCATAATAGTTAACTCCTTCTCTAGGTTAAAATTATGACACATTTATCTTCATTTTTGGGGATGGTCTATCTTTTGCACTTACTATACTTTGCGTAAAAAGAGAGGAATACAGAAATGAAATCTATTAGTAAAATATTACTAATGATTTTAGACATATTTCTTGTGTACCTCACTTATTTACCATTGGATTAGAGGTGAGTTTATAATTCTAGCAACGCTTTAATTGATATAGTATCTATGAAAGTATGTAATAATAAATTAGAAAATGAATCGGGATATGTTCCTAAATCTTTTTCTCTAAGTTACTTAGTTCCTAAGACATACTACGTAAGTGAAACTATCAACGCCAATTATTATGGTTATTTATCAATTATTCTTTGCTAATTATGTACAATACAACGTATAAAGAGGTTTGCTTTTAGATTATTTTTATAGCATAATGTATAAAAAGAAAGGAAAAAATGAAATGAAAAAATTTTTTAGTGTGTTTTTCTCGCTCATACTTTTAGTTGTAATTGCAGCTGGAGTATATTTATTTGCTTTTGATAAAGAAATACCTTTATCTTTAGTTGAGGATAAGATTAATGAAATAGATCCTTATGCATTAAAAATTGCCTCCTTTGACGATGTAAATGCCATGGATAACTTTTCTTGTAATTTAAATTTCGAATTTAGATCTGAATCTGATAATTCACGTATGTCTTTTGACGCAAAAAAATCAGGAAAGGATGATAAATTCGTATTAGATCTAGAAGCAACAAGTTATAAATATCTTCAAGGAAAATTTTATGAAGATGAATCTTCCAACGGTTCTTACTTTATACAAAATCAAAAATTCATGTTTAGAAATAAAGGTGACCTTTTAGAACAAAACGAAATATTATGGAAAGGAGAAATATTAGCTTCTCTTTACCTTTGCACTCCATTTACTGCAGATGGTCTTCGATATGCTGATTTAATCAAAAATAACAAAGATAAAGTAACTCAAAAAGGTTTCTTCATCACTTTATTTGCTTCTAAAGATGATATATCAATTGAATTAAAGGTAAGTATTATAACCAAAAAAATTAAATCATATACTATTACAGACACTTCATATAATTCAAAGAATGAAGTTGAATCAACAACTACGTTTTGCTATACATTTAAATAACCTCTTGTTTATAACAAAATCAAAAATAACTTTCGTAATGAGAGTTATTTTTTCTTTACTAGGAGAGCAATTGATAAAGAATAAATAGTTTGTTAAAATAATTCCAAGGAGATTTAAGAATATGACACATTTTGAATCAGAAGAAGACTATTTAGAAAGAATCCTGATGCTATCAAAAGAAAAAGCAAACGTAAGAGCCATCGATATCGCTGCTTCTATGAATTTTTCTAAACCAAGCGTTAGTATTGCCCTTAAAAAACTTAAAGAAAAGTTATATGTAAACGTTGATGAATCAACTGGATTTATTACATTAACTGAACAAGGTCTTTCCATCGCTTCTTCAGTTTATGAAAGACATCAAATAATTGCTAAATTACTAATGTCTTTAGGAGTTAGCGAAGAAACTGCTTTAAAAGATGCATGCAAAATTGAACATGATTTATCAGAAGAATCATTTACAAGACTAAAAGAACATTATCAAAAATATATTTAAAAGAAAGACGCATCATGAATGCGTTTTTTTATATAAATTTATATAAAAATAATTTACTTATATAGAGTTAGTCGTATATAATCGTATTGCAAAATATGATTAGAGGTGGTCAAAAATGAAGTTATCAGAACTTCCTATAAACGAAGAACGTACTATATTAATAGTTAATGGTCAAGGTTCTTTACGTCATCGTCTACTTGAAATGGGAATAATTCCTGGAACAAAAATAAAAATTACCAAAGTTGCCCCTCTTGGTGATCCTTTGTTAGTTCATTTAAGAGGATACGAACTATCTATTCGTAAAAGCGATGCAGAATTAATCGAGGTGGAATAATATGTTAATTGCACTTGTAGGTAATCAAAACTGTGGAAAAACTACTTTGTTTAATGCTCTAACTGGATCTAATCAACATGTTGGTAATTTTCCAGGTGTAACTGTTGATGCAAAGATAGGTATAATAAAAGACGCAAAAGAAAAAATAGAAATTGTTGATTTACCAGGTATTTATTCTCTTTCTCCTTATTCACAAGAAGAAATTGTAACTAGAGACTACATTTTAAAAAATAATGTCGATATTATTTTAAACATTATTGATGCAACAAACATTGAAAGAAGTTTATACCTTACTCTTCAACTAGCCGAACTTAATGTACCTATGGTAATAGCGTTAAATATGATGGATGAAGTAATAAACGCAGGTAATTCTATATCTTTAGGAGAATTAGAAAATAATTTAGGTATTGAAGTATGCGCTATATCAGCTTCTAAAGGAGAAGGTATTAAAGAACTGCTTGAACATATAAAAAGAATTGCTTCTAGTCATGATCTTCCTAAAAAGAATGATATTTGTGAAGAATCAACTCCGGTACATAGAGCAATTCACGCAATGATGAATCTTATTGATGATCACACTAAAAAGTTAAACTACCCCACTCGTTTTGTAGCTACTCGTTTAATTGAAGGAGATACAATTCTCCAAGAAGAAATCGAACTATCACCTAATGAAGTAGATATGTTAGGTCACATCGTTTTAGAAATGGAAACTGATGGTAAATTAGATAGAGAAGCTCTTCTTGCTTCAACGCGTTATAATTACATTGATAAAGTCTGTCAAAAAGCAGTAAAAAGAATTAATCCATATACCAAAGAACAAATATTATCAAACAAGATTGATAAGATATTAACAAATAAATATTTAGCATTCCCTTTATTTATTCTAATTATGGGACTTGTTTTCTACTTAACTTTTGGCTTGATTGGTTATTATTTATCACTACTATTTGAAACTGGTATTGATGCCTTCATTAATATGATAAGGACAGGCTTAGAAAAGATTGAAATTAATGAGATTGTTGTTTCTTTAATATGTGATGGAGCGCTAGGAGGAATCGGTTCTGTTCTTTCCTTTATCCCAACGATTGTAACTTTATTTCTTTTCTTAAGCCTACTTGAAGACACTGGTTATATGGCACGTATTGCCTTTATTATGGATAAACCTTTAAGAAAACTAGGTTTGTCAGGAAGAAGTTTTGTTCCCTTATTAATCGGTTTTGGTTGTTCTGTTCCAGCAGTGATGAGCGCTAGAACAATGGCATCTGAACGTGATAGGAAATTAACTATTATGCTAATTCCTTATATGTCTTGCTCTGCTAAACTACCAGTATATAGTATGCTTACCTTAGCCTTCTTTGGGCAAAAATCAGCTTTAGTTATGGTCGTTTTATATATTATTGGTATAATTCTTGCAATAGGCGCGGCTTTTATTAGTAAAATAATAATAAAAGGAAAACCTACTCCATTTATGATGGAACTTCCTACATATCGTCTTCCAACATTTAAAACCACTTTATTATTAATGTGGGATAAAGCTAAAGATTTTATCAAGAAAGCATTCACAGTTATTTTCGTGGCTTCCTTAATTATTTGGTTTTTACAAAGTTTTAACGTTAAACTATACCCAGTTACTAATAATGAAGAATCAATTCTTGCTCTAATTGGTCAATTCTTAACGCCAATATTTAAACCGCTTGGTATTTCTTCTTGGCGTATAACATCAGCGATAATTACTGGTTTATCCGCGAAAGAAAGCATCGTTTCTGTTATTGAAATATTAATTGGCGATGCAACCGCTTTGAAGGCCATTATGACTTCTTTCCAAGCCTTTTGCTTATTATTATTCATTCTTCTTTATATGCCTTGTGTTGCCACATTTGCCGCGGTTAGAAAAGAATTACATTCAACTCCACTTGCCATTGGTTACATGGTACTTCAAACTATCGTGGCATATATTGTAGCAACTTCAGTATATCAAATTGGATCTTTATTTATATGACATTCATAGATTATTTTTTAATAGCAATAGTTTTAGTACTCTTCCTTTTTGCTATAATTTATCTTATTAAAAATAAAGGATGTCCTTCATCCACTTGTACGAATTGTAAATATAGAGAAGACTGTCATAAAAAACATAACAAAAAAGGGCAATAGATACAAAAAGGTAATCTATTGTCCTTTTATTATAAACAAGGTTATTCAATTTCTTTTTCTAAAGATTCTATTACATCTTCTTTAGTTCTAAATTGAGCTTGATATAGTTTTTCATATGTACCATGAAGAGCAATAAGTTCATTATGGTTACCACTTTCGATAATCCTTCCTTTAGCTATAACAAATATTCTATCAGCATTCTTAATTGTTGATAGACGATGAGCGACAACTAAGGTTGTTCTACCTTTGCATAATTCATCTAAAGCTCGTTGAATTAATATTTCTGTTGTATTATCTAAAGCAGATGTTGCTTCATCTAAAATTAAAATACGTGGATCTTTTAAAAACACTCGTGCGATTGATAATCTTTGTTTTTGACCACCTGATAATCTTACTCCTCTTTCTCCTACCATAGTATTATAACCATTTGGTAAAGACATAATATAGTCATGAATATTGGCTTTCTTTGCAGCCTCAATCACTTCTTCATCACTAGCATCTAGTCGACCATATAAAATATTATCTTTCATGGATCCTGCAAATAGAAATACATCCTGTTGTACAATTCCAATTTGTCCTCTTAAAGATTTAAAGGTAAAATCATTAATATCATGATCATCAACAAGAATTTGTCCTTCGTTAATTTGATAAAAATTAGGAAGTAGATGACAAATTGTAGTCTTACCTCCTCCAGAAGGTCCTACTAAAGCAATAACTTCCCCTTTTTTAATTTTAAAAGAAATGTGATTTAAAACTCCTTTTTCTTCGTTATAAGCAAACGACACATCCTTAAATTCTATATTTCCATCAATAGGATAATCTTTAGCATTTGGATTTTCATTTTCTTCTTTTTCATCAATAATTTCCACGAATCTTTTAAAGCCAGTGATACCAAGTTCGAATTGTTCTACGAAAGCAATAAGGGTTGATAAAGGTGATATAAATACAGTTACTGATACGATGAAAGCAGAATAATCTGGGAAATCGATTAATTCTTTATAAAGGAAAATACCTCCACATATAATAAGAACAACGTTAAAAATATCAGTGATAAATGATGAGGAAGCATGGAATTGTCCCATCGCTTTATATGCTTTACTACGGGCTTTAACAAAAGCGGAATTACCTATTTCAAATTTTTCTAATTCTTTTTCATCATTAGTAAAGGCCTTAGTTACTCTAATACCTGTGATTGATGATTCTAAAGCTCCATTAATTTCAGAGACAGCAACTCGTGATTCCATAAAAGCGTTTTTCATTCTTTTTCTCATCACTATTGAAACTCCCACCATTAAAGGTACTACAGCAAAAAGGATCAAAGATAAGTAAACATTAATTGTAGTTAAATATACAAAAGATAAAATAACAGTAATGCCACATATAAAGAAGTTTTCAGGTCCGTGATGTGCTAACTCACTAACTTCTTGTAAATCTGATGTCATTCTTGTTAATATCTTACCTGTTTCATGATTATCAAAATAGGTGTAAGGTAAAGATTCAATTTTTTCAAACAATTCTTTTCTCATTTGAGCTTGCATTTTTACACCCATAACGTGACCATAATATTGAACAAAAAATCTTAAAAGCATTCGAATAATATATATACCGAGTAAAGAACAACCCCCAATTATTATCATTTTTATATTTCTTTCAGGAACATAAGTATTTAACGTTTTTCTAGTAATTATTGGATAAACTATGCCGATTAACGATATGAATAAAGAAGCGAGCATATCTAGGCAAAAGATTAATTTATGGGGTTTATAATATGAAATAAATCTCTTTAACATTATATTTGTTCTCCCTTCTAATAATCTTTATTTTATGTATATTTAACATTTTTTTCTACTTTAAAAACGAAAAAAAGACAAAAAATCACATCCATAAAGAATGTGATTTCTTAATTTAGGCAACTTTCACTAATGTTTTTACAAAATTATATCCTTCATATTCAACGTAAGTAATTTTCACTTTATCAGCTTCTTTTAAGAACATAGCATCTAAGGAAACACTTTTTTCAACGATAAAATATTTATCTTCAACACCTTCTAGCATAAAGTAAATATCATCACCAAATATTTGAACACGTTTTACTACACTAGTTAATTCTTTAACTTCATCTTCTATTGATGAAGAAGAATTATTAATGAGCTTATCATATTTAGATTTAACTTCATCCATCGTATCGCCCATAGCGATAGATATACCAGTTTCCACATCAAGAAGAACCATCTTACAAGGTTGGACATCATTTTTTAAAACTAAGAAATAAGTTGGAACTCCTTTATAGTTCATTAATATAGGCCAAGTAGCATCTAAATTTTGAGCTTTGACTGATTCATGTAAAGTGGCGATTTCTCTTGCTCTCATTTCGGTAATTCCAGGAATCATATATTTCTTCGCTTCTTTTGTTTTTAGATTTATTGTAAGGAATCCTATAGACGTTTGATCTGCTTCATTTGGAGAAGTTATACAAGATACATAATGAGTTTGACCATTTTTAATAAAATAGTTATATCCATCAGAAACTTGGAATACTTCTTTTTTAGAACCAAATATAGTATTGAAGAAACCATTTTTATATCTTAATGCGTTAGTAGCTTGTTTTTCCATAAGTTCTACTTCAACGACTCGATCAACCCAAGAAGGCTCTTCCCCAAGTTTGTAACGATCAATATCTCCATTAACTGGATTTACAATAATAGTCCCTGTTGGAGTACCACCTTGATAAAGAGTGATTTCATTTTTATAGGTTGGAACTACCCAATAAGGATTTCCTTCATCATCAATTTCAAAATATGTTTCATTATATAAAACACTAGGATAATGGAAACGAATATGACGGTTTAAATCATAATTGAATATTGCACTTGGCATATATTTCATTCCACCTTCAACTTCCACGAGTTTTGTTTCCTTTGTTACAACATTTACTTCAATATATCCAATCGAACCATGTGTATTTTTATTCATTGATACAAAGATATCAGAATATTCAAGTGGAGTAACTCTAACAAGTTCATCTTTACCATCTCGATGAACAGAAATAATAGTAAAGTTTGTAGAGTCAATTGTATATTGTGATCCATAAGTAGATAATTTTGCTTGCGCTGCTTTAAACGCTAATTCCTTATCTAGAATTGGAAGAAGCACATCTCCATCAAATTTAAATTCTTCATTAAATTCTTCACTTGTACCATCTTCAATATTCAATTGTTTAGCGTATCTTTTTGCTTGAAATAATGGAGTGGAACACACACCAACAATCATACCAAATACTAATGCAACACTTGCAGTAAGTCCTACGATTTTAAATGGATAATATTTGTATTTGTTTTCAATATCACTTTCATACTTCTCCATCTTACCAGTTGCTTTATTCACTCTATGCGCACAATAAGTTAATCTACCTTTTTTTCTATTCCAAGCAAGAACTTTTTCTTCAACAAACATAAAGACTAAAGAAAGAACAACACCTAATATAATAAAGATAAGTAATAAGAAACCAAAGTTTTGTCCACTTAATGCTGGTAAGCCAAAATAATAGATACCTAAAAATGCAAGAATGGTGGATGCTATAGTAATTAAACTAATTATAATTTTCTTTTTCATATACATAATCTCCTTTCATGATCTTGCTTCATTTATATAAACGAGTAAATCCGGATAAATCGTGCTGACGAATTTACTTACTAAGCTACTCCTCATGTAACCTAATAATAGAGTATTCTTTATATGATTGTCAATAATTTTAAGTAATTTATAATATAAATTACTTAATCTTATTATTTTTTGCCACATAAAAAGTAGGATATGTCTTTTATAATAGACGCGCTCCTACTTTAAATTATTTAATAATCTATTTTCTTTTTGGGAATTTTTTCTTTCCTTCTTTTAAATATTTTTCATAAACTCGAGGATAATATTCTCTCCATATTTCATTCACATGCTCTTTGGAATAGAATTCTGAGATAAACTTAGAATCTTCTTTAGCTTTTTGAAGATAATTTTCATCATCTTTTAATTTTTTAAATATTTCCACCCATTCTTCAACACTATTTGCTTTTTCATAACGTCCAAATAAAATATCTTTGTATAAATCCAAATCTCTTAGAACAACTGGTTTATGAGAATTAACCGCTTCAAGAATTGACATTGGGAATAATTCAGAGAAAGAAGGCATAAATAATGCATCGGACATATTGAATATAGAATTCATTTCATCACGAGGAACAATACCGATAAACTTAACGTTTTTAGGTGGATTTTCCATAATTGCCTTTAATTCCTTATGGCCATCAGTAATTGCACCAAAACTAAATCCTCCTGCCCAAACAAATGTAAAATCAGGTAAAGATTCTGCAACCTTAACAAAATCTTGTACTCCTTTTCTTGTTTGCACTTGTCCACATCCTAAAACAACAAATTTATCTTTTTCAATTCCATATTTTTTTCTTAAAGCATCTATATCTTCTTGAGGAATAGGATGGAATTGTTCTTTTGATACATAATTTGGAATATAAGTTACTTTAGAAGCATCTATTCCTAGTTTAACTAATGGTTCTTTAAAAACGGGATTGACAACCACTATTTCATCTGCCTTTTTATACATTCTTATAACATAACTTTTAAAAATTTTAAAAATAGGCTTAGGAAGTTTGATTGATCCATCTAAAGTTTCTGGAATGAAGTGGACATACATAACGTTAACATGTTTCTTATTCATTTTAATAAGATATTGAGGGTTAACTGTATGTATATGACAGATTTCAAATTTATTTCCACCTTTGTTTTCACTAACTTCAAATATATCTTTATTTTCTTTAACAAGGGATACTTGTTCCATATAAGCAGATCCTACGCCTTGACCTGAAACACTAGTTGCCTTTGATAGCATATTGATACGTAATTTATTTTCCATAATAATTAACCTTTCTAATACAATGCTATTTTATCACAATAACTTTCAATACAAAACACATATTTTTTTCTATCATTCATAATGATTTATTTTCTTTTATTATATTTAATTCACTTCTTATTTTTTCAAACATGCTCTCATCTATCTTATAGTTTCTTGTAAACAAAACATAATTGATAATATACAAAATAAGCGATATGATACACATTCCAAGAGTCAATATAAAAATCTGAATTGGAGAGACTGAAGAAAAAATTAGTTAGTTTGTTCAACTAAATCATATTCTTCGAATCTTCTTTCATATATTACACCTAAATATTTTAAAACAAAATTCCATCATAATAATTAAGTAATAAAGAAACCACATATGAATACGAAGCAATTCCTGACTCATCACCATTTATCTTTATCGAAGTATCAGTAATCGTGGAGGATATATCCCCAATAACTTGTGATATTTCTTCATTCTTTTCTAAAGCTTCATAAGCTTCACTAGTAAAGGCGTCAGCATCATTATAACAAACCTCAGGAAGAGAATATTTCACATAATTTTCCTTAGAAGATGAACGATAATCATTATCAACATAATAAATAACTGATAAATATCCAGAATATTGGAAAAATACATCATCACTTTTTATACAAGAAAGATATGC
>JALFBO010000108.1 GCA_022772105.1 Erysipelotrichaceae bacterium
AAAAGGAGGTAAAGAATGAATTTATTTTCTAAGATACCTGATAATTTCTTCTCGATATTATCTAGTAGAAGTAAAACAGTTTATGGTGTCGCTCTTTTAACTTTATTTGATGCATTAACAATGTATCATAATCGTATAAGAAAGTCAGATTATATCGATTTGCTTAAGTCTCGTGGAGAAAAAGAATTAAATACTTTAGACGTTGAAGAAATCATGGATGATGATTCATACTTTAAAGAGCCAACACTAGCAACTAAAGCTGGGTTTATTGTTCGAAGATTAATCGAAACAGGCTGGATTGTAACCGAGACTGATGTTAAAACAGGTTGTGAATATATTCTTTTGCCTAGTTATTCGATTTCAATGTTAAAGCTTATTTATGAGTTTGTATCTGATAATCAATCACGTTATGTATCTTATGTTCATTCCACTTATGCAGATTTAAGTATGGAAGATGAACATCAAGATGAATTCATGTATAAAACTTTAGTGAGTGCCACAAACAAAACCAAAGAATTGGAATTAGAAGTTGCAAAGCTTGACCATTCAATTAGAGTGTTCCATAAGCAACTTGCAAATATCTTTTCACCAAATGAAGTATTGAATCAACACTTTGATGTAGCAAGAGAAGATATTGTTGATCCAATATATCACCCATTAAAGACTAATGACTCAATTATTCTTTATAATGGTCCGATTAATCACATATTAAAGAAATGGCTCAATGTTGCTTCAGTTAGAGATAAACTTGTTGAACAATGCTTGGCAACTAATTATCAGGTGAAAACTAAAGCAGAAGCAGAACAAGACATCATTAAGAAAATTAATTATATTCAAGATACATATTCGCGTCTTGCTCTAGAGATTCAAGAAATTGATAATGCTCAATCTGATTACACTAAAGCATCTACCGAGAAAGTTATTTACTTAAATAATAACGATAAGACATTAAAAGGTAAGTTAGAAACTATTTTCTTAGCAGCGGCAAGAGCCATAAATGGAGATCGAGCTTCTGGGGTATCAATGGATGTAGTTAAAGCGATGAATAACTCCATCTATTTATATCAACAAGGTTATATTGATGAATATTCCTTGACTCGTCCTATTAAACGTAATCCAAAATACGATAGCGAACCAATGGGAATTGATGATTTTGAACATGAATCCAACGAAGGATTAATGCAATCGCTTCTAACTATTGCTGATCAATATAGTGATGAAAAAATAATGGAGTTCATGGATAAGGCCTTCCAAGGAAATAAAGAGATCGATATTAAATCAATTCCAATTAAAGATGTAGAAGATTTCATCATGATAATTCTTGGTTCAGTAAAAGCTGATTCTCGTTATTCATTCTATGAATTAAAACGTAGTGATCCAATGGAACAAATACTAAAAGAAGAAAAATATAGCATGCCAAATTATGGATATGCAAGAAAGGAAAAGTAGTAATGTTTGAAGAACAATATTTAAAATTATCAAACTCTGAAAAAGAAGATTTTGCTCGAGTTGTTAATAATTTATTGCTTAAATCATTTGTTTTGCGTGAAACTTATGATCGTCATGCAAAAATTATGAAATCGAATAGAGATTATTCTTTCATCGAAAGAAATATAGAAATGATTAGAGAATATTTAGCTTTTTCTGGTTGGACTGTTGAAAAAGATTCTCGTCTTGGTGTTGTAATGATTAACAATGAATATCAAGATAATCATATTAGAATTGACTTTATGACTTCTTTGATGGTTTATGCATTAAGATATGCATATGAGCTTAGAAGAGAAGAAGATCAAATGACCACTGATGTTTATTTCTCAGCATCGGAATTAATGAAAATTCTTATTGATAAAGGTTTGATAAAACAAGATAAGAAACCTTCTGCTGTGGCAATGGCTTCATCTTATCGTTTCCTAGAAAATCATAATATCATCGCTCGTGACACTGGTGACTTTAGAGATAGGTCATTAACATTTTATATTCTTCCATCCATTTTATTTGTTATTGATATGGATAAGATTAATGCTATCTTTGATGAAGTTGAAAAATCTGGACAAGATTTAGACATGTTATAGGAGGGGAGAAGTTTTATGAAGTTATTAAAAAAAGTAAGAATAATTAACTGGCACTACTTCTATAATGTTACATTTGAAGTTGATCAAGTTAACTTCTTAACAGGACAAAATGCCGCAGGTAAATCAACACTTATTGACGCTATGCAAGTAGTTTTGCTTGGTGATACATCAGGAAGAACATTCAATAAAGCTGCTAATGAAAAGTCAGGTCGTACATTAAAAGGCTATTTAAAAGGTGAAATTGGTGATGATGGCTTAGGATCTTATAAATATTTAAGAACTGGACGTTTTTCATCATATATCGTTTTAGAATGGTTTGATGATACTGAAAATAAGTCTTTCTGCACAGGTTGCGTATTCGATGTTTATGATGATGGCAGTGAAGAACATCACTTCTTTGTTATCAATGATGCAATATTTGAAAATGGTTTTGTTTCTAATGATATTCCAATGTCATATAAACAACTTCAAGAATATTGTTCTATTTATTATAAAGCAGGTGATTACTATTTTGCAGACAGCAATGCTCAATACCAAAATAAACTTAAAGATGTCTTTGGTGGATTAAAAGATAAATACTTTAGCTTATTTAAAAAGGCTGTTTCATTTACTCCTATTACCAATATTGAACAATTCTTAACAGAATACGTTTGTGATGTACCAAATGAAATTAATATTGAGTCAATGAGAAACAATATTCAACAATATAAGCGTTTAGAAATTGAAGCGGAAAACATGCAAGTTAAAATCAATCGCTTAGAAGAAATTCATCGTCATTATGAAGAATATGATAAACGTAAACAAGAACTTAAATTAGCTTCTTATGTTTCAAAAAGAATCACTTATCAAGTATTCTTAAATTCTATTCAAAATTTACAAAAAGATATTTCATCTTCTGAAAATAGATTAAATGAAATTGTTAAAGAATTGGCTTCTATTGATTCTCAACTTGAATCATTACATAAACAAAAAGAAGGTTTAATTGCTGAAAAGGTATCTTCTGGTGCTTATCAATTGACAAATGATTTATTACAAGCAAAATTAAAAGCTGAAGATAAAATTAAAGAATTAGAAGGTAAATTAAAATCAATTCAACAAAATTTCTCTTCTTATATCTTAAATTATGAAAATTCTGCGAAAAAGATTTTGGCTTTATCTACTTCAGTTAAAGAAAATCGCGTTTATTTACAATTTAAGAAAGATATTGATCAATTAATTACCACTTCTGAAGATATGGCTTCTAAAGCAGAAGAGTTTAAAAAGGTTCTTCATGGCGAAGAAGAAATATCTGCAAAATCCTTAGTTCAATTTAAAGAAGCAATCGAATCATTTAAGACAAATATTTTAGATGTTTCTATTTCATTAAGAGGTACTTTAGCTGATATGGTAGCTCGTCATGCTTTTGCTCGTCAACAAGTTCTTGATATGAAAAATGGTAGCAAAATGTATGATTTTGCTTTAACAAAAATAAAAAGTGAACTTCAACATAAATTATGTGACTATTTTAATGAAGATGTAAAAGTATTAATTTATGCAGATTTAGTTGATATTAGAAATGCAAAATGGACTAAAGCTATCGAAGGATTCATCTCCAGCCAAAAACAAAATTTATTCGTAGAAGATAAATATTACGAAGTAGCAAATAGAATTCTTCCAGATATTATGAGAGTAAATCAATATTATCGTACCGGTATTGTTGATGCTGAAAAATTAAGAAAAGCTAACTTTATTCCAGAAAAGAATTCTTTAGCGGAAGAAATTATTACAGATCATACTGGTGCTAGAGATTATACATTCTTCTTGCTAGGTCGTATTTTAAAATGTGAAACATTTGCGGAAGCAAGAGAATGTGGTCATGGTATTACTCCTAAAGCAGAAGGTTATCGTAATTTTGCTTCATTTGTACTACCAGAAAAATCTTACCAATATCCTTTATTAGGTAGAAAAGTATCTTCTGAAGTAATGAGAGTAAAAGAAGAGGAAGTTAAACAAAACGAAAGTTTAATTCAAGTTTTAAGAACTCTTAATGACTCTTTAGCAGAAGTTAATAAACTAGATGCTCTTAATAATTATGAAGTTGAAAATGCTAAAGAAATTCTTGATGAAGCAGGTGCTTTACCTGGCTTAAAAGAAAACTTAAAGCGTTACAGTGAAGAACTTGAAAACACTGGTTCTCTTGAAGTAAGCCAAATCGAAACAAAGATTAGAAGAATTGATGAAGACATAAAAGCTTTACAAGATGATAAAGAACAATTGATCAGTGAAAGAGGAACCTTAAATCAAACTATTAAAGTAATTAACGAAGAAAAAATTCCTCAACAAATTGAAAAATCAAATATCATCTTAAATGAAATCAAAGAGAACTTTGATGAGATGTTTATAAATGAGATTGCTCTTCCTAAATTTAATGAAGAAATGGAATCAGGAAAGTCTTTAGCGGATATTCGTATGACTTATGATGATTTGTTTACTCGTTCTCAAAATAAGATTAAACAACAACTTTCATTATTAAATGAATTAAGAAGAGAATATGTGTTAACTTATAAATTATCTTATGATATTACTAAGGATACTAATGAAGATTTCGAACGTGATTTAACTTCACTTCGTGATGTACTACTTCCTCAATATCAAGATAAGATTAAGAATGCATATGAAAAAGCAACAAAAGAATTCAAAGATGACTTTATCTTTAAATTAAAAACTTCAATTGAAACTGTAAGAACTCAAATTGATGACTTAAATGAGGCGCTAAAAGATGCACAATTTGGTCAAGATAGCTATTTATTTACTGTAACTCCTGCACCTCAATATCGTGAATATTACGATATGATTACTGATGATTTGTTATTAACTTATGGTAATAATTCACAAGAATATTTTGAAAAATATGAAGGAGTAATGACATCATTATTTAAAGCTATTGGAGATGTATCTGGTACTAGTGATCAAAACTCAGTATTAGAACAAAATGTTGCTAAATTTACCGATTATAGAACATATTTAATGTTTGATATGATGGTTAAGAAGGGTGAAGGAAAATCTTATTCACTTGCCAAAAATATTAAGAAACAATCAGGTGGAGAAACTCAAACTCCATTCTATGTTTCTATTTTGGCTTCATTTAGTCAACTATATCGTATCCATCAATCTGGATCATTATCAAATTCAATTCGTTTAGTTATTTTTGATGAAGCATTCTCAAAAATGGACTCAACAAGAATTATCGAATCTATTAAGATTTTAAAGAATTTTGGTTTACAAGTAATTCTATCAGCTCCTTCAGAGAAAGTCGCAGATTTATCAAAACTAGTTGATAAGACGCTTCTAGTCTCTAGACAAAATAACAGATCATTTGTTGACTCTTTCGAAATCAAGCAAGATAAATAAACAAGGGAATTTTATGAAATTTACAGCTATATTTTATGCTAGTAGTATAAATGTTGATTTGTTATTGGCTTTTCTTGCAGTTATCGCTTTACCACTTATCATTACTATATGTATTGCTAGATTTAGAGGTATCTTTGCATCGTTATTCTTTTTGCCAACAATATATGGAGGAATGTATTTGCTTGATACAAAGATCAATTTTGTAAGTGAATTGATTTCTTCTTCATCTACTTTAGTACAAGCAATTGGATCTTTATGTACGGAAGTTATGAAAATCCATTTATTATTTCATTATTCTATTATAAATCCAATTATTCAAATCTTAAATGTAGATTCAGGTCCTACATTTGATGTATTAACTTCCGAGTATTTAGTAGTGGTACCATATTTTGTGTTGTTTGTGATTCTATATATATTTGTTCACATTCGTAAGCCTCAAGTTTCTGATTAATACTCATTGAGCTTTACTTATTCTAAGTTTCTTAGAAAAGTAAAGCTTTTATTAATTTTTGGTACTTTTTTTATATAATTCGCGTGATATAATTTAAATGAAGGTCCATTAGGAGGAACTCGATATGATAGATAAAAAAGTAGTTGCTTTCGTTTTAGCGGGTGGAAAAGGTACACGCCTTGGTTCCTTGACAAAGAAAAATGCTAAACCAGCGGTATGGTATGGCGGAAAATATCGTATTATTGATTTTGTTTTAAGTAATGTTGCCATATCTAATATCAGTAGTGTAGCTATTGCCACACAATATGAATCAGTTGAACTTGTAAATTATACTTCAAATGGTCAATTCTGGGGGTTCAATGGTATTAACTCAGAATTCTCAATTCTTTCGCCACGTCAAAAAGAAGAAGGACAATCTTGGTATGATGGAACAGCCGATGCAGTATTTAAAAACTTGGATTTTTTAGATTCAAGAAAACCAGATTACGTTTTAATCTTATCCGCGGATCATATTTATCGAATGGACTATCAAAAGCTAATTGCATTCCATGAAGAAAATAAAGCGGATTGTACTATTTGTACTATTGAAGTTCCTTTAGAAGATCGCTCGCGTTTTGGTATGGTAAATTTTGATGAAAAAAGAAGACTGATTGAATTTGAGGAAAAACCTCGACAAACCAAACTCAAAGAAGCATCGATGGGAGTGTATGTTTTTAATTATAAAGTGTTACGTGATGAATTAATAAAAGATAGTAAAGATGAAAAATCATCTCATGATTTTGGAAAGAATATTATTCCTCATTTACTAAATGCAAAAAAGAAAGTATATTGCTATCTTTTCAATGGTTATTGGCGCGATGTTGGTACCATCGAATCTTTATGGAAAGCAAATTTAGATTTGATTAATACTAAAGAAGCGCAAGAATTATTTGGAGAAAATGAAAATACGCGTGTAATGTCACAAGATAATAGATCACTTCCTCAATATATTGGTCCTAATGCACGAGTTACATCTTCTTTAATTAATCAAGGGTCTGTTATTTTTGGACGAGTTGATAATTCAGTAATTTTTTCTAATGTAGTAATTGAAGAAGGAGCGATTATTCAAGATTCTGTATTAATGCCTAATTGTCACATTGGAAAAAATGCTCGCATTTATAAAGCTCTTGTTGCAACAGATGTAACAATTGAAGAGAATAGAGAAGTGAATAAAGAACAAGAAAAAGTTGTTTTAATTAATTCCTAGGAGGTTAGTTTATGCCAGAAGTTATCGGTTTCTTAAATTTACATAATGCACCTGATTTAGGTCAAATCAATCAAAATAGAACATTGGCCGCTATATCTTTTCTTGGAAGATATGCAATTTGTGATATTCCTTTATCTAATCTTACTAATTCAGAAATTTCCAACATTGGTGTTTTAGTAAATCGTTCTCCTCGTTCTATGATTATGCATCTTGGTTCTGGTAAGCAATATACAGTAAATACCAAAAAGGGAAAAACTGTAATTTGTTATAATGAAAAATACGCTAATAACTATCACTATAATACGGATATAAATAATATTATTGAAAATAAATGGTTTTTAGATGAAGCAAATAGTAAATATGTAGTAATAGTTCCTTCTCATCTTTTGTATCGTTTAGATTTTAGAAAAGTAATTAAGCAACACAAAGAAAGAAATGCTGATTGTACATTAGTTTATAAACATATTAATGATGGAATAGAACAATTTATAGATGAAAATATTCTAATACTAAATAATGAAAAGAAAGTAGTGAATATTTCAAAAAACAAAGGATTAGTAAATGATATAAATGTTTCTATGGAAACTCTTGTTATTAATACCGAGAAATTAAGAGAGATTATTTCTTTTGCTACAAAAACATCTTCTTTTTTATCACTGATGGATGTGATTCGCTATATTTGTAATACAATAGAAGTAGATACTTATGAATATAATGGCTATTTAAGATCAATTTCATCTTTACGTCACTATATGGATTGTTCTTTAGAATTATTAGATTTCAAAGTATTAAACGAATTATTTGATGCTAAATGGCCAATTTATACAAAGACTCATGATACACCACCAGCTTCTTATTTAGATAATGCTTGGGTAAGAAATTCTTTTATATCTAATGGAGCGGTCATTGATGGAAAAGTAGAAAATAGTGTTATCTGTCGTGATGTGAAGATAGGAAAGAATTGTGTTATTAGAAATTCCATTGTTTTAAGCGGAACAACTATTTCAGATGAATCAATTTTAGAAAATGTTATCGTGGATAAGAATGCGAAAATATTATATGTTAAGGAACTACGCGGAACCAAAGAAGATCCGCTTTATATTGGGCTTGGAGATGTGGTATAAAATGAAAATTTTAATGGTAAGTAGCGAATCTAATCCTTTATTTAAATGTGGTGGTTTAGCGGATGTTGTTTATTCGTTATCAAAAAAATTTATTACATATAAACAAAGGGTTATTATATTAACGCCTTTTTATAAAAAGATTATTCGTCATTTTGATGAAAGTAAAAAAGAAATATTTTTCCAAACCAATATTAATTTTAAAAATAAATTAATAACTGTTAATTACATTAAATATATTTATGATGATATCGAGTTTTGGCTTGTTGAAAATGATGAATATTTTAATAGAGATAATATTTATGGTTATGAAGATGATGAAGAAAGATTTTTGTTTTTTTCTTTAGCAAGCGCTGCCCTAATTTCAAAAAAACATGTTTCATTTGATATTATTCATCTTCATGATTGGCATACGGGATTAATTCCTGGAATTCTGTTTCAAGAGATGATAGTTCCAAAATTTATATACACAATTCATAATCCATTATTTAAGGGAAATATTTCTTTACAAAGATTAAAAGAATATTATGGAGAATTAGAACTACCTCGAAAAATAAAAAATAATTTAGATTATATTTCTATGTTAGAAACAGGAATTATTATGTCTTCCAAAGTAAGTACAGTATCTCCTAATCATTCTATTGAATTATTAAGAGATGAAAGATATGGATTAAAAGAAACATTAGCTAATCGCGGTAATGATTTTGTAGGTATTTTAAATGGAATTGATGTTAAAGAGTTTAATCCTAATAAAGATAACTACATTACACATAATTATTGTGTGGATAATGTTTTATGTTACAAAAAAGAAAATAAATATGAATTATGTAAAAAATATAATTTATCGAATCCTGAATATCCGCTATATGGAATTGTTACTCGCTTAACATATCAAAAAGGTATTCCATTAATTCTTGATTCTCTTGATGAATTAGTTAAAATGAATTGTAATTTTATATTTTTAGGTGTGGGCGATAAAGAGATCGAGAATAAATTACAAGAATATCAAAATCGATATAATGATAAAATAAGAGTGATTTTCTCTTATTCTGATGAAATTGCTCATCAGATATATGCTAGTTCAGATTTCTTCTTAATGCCTTCGTTCTATGAACCATGTGGAATAGGTCAGATGATTGCTTTACGTTATGGAAGCATTCCAATTGTAAGAGAAGTAGGAGGTTTAAAAGATACAATAGTTTCTTTTAATGGTTTAAATGAAGATGAAGCTACCGGATTATCGTTTTATTCTTATACTAAAGAAGCATTTCTTCTAGCCATGAATAATTCTTTAGAATTATATTTAAATAAAAGAACATTTGCAAAAATTGTTCATAATGGTATGCACCAAGATAATTCATGGACAAAGTCTTATAAAGAATACTTGTCTTTATATAATGACGCTATTTTAAATAGATGATTTTAATTTGTTATAACTTATAAGATTATTTTTTATAGTTATAACAAATTTTTATTTATAATAATTGATATATGACAATTTTTAATTGATTTTTATGCTGCCACTTTTTATAATAGTCTTGTATTTGAAGTAGTAACTTGCTATTGATTTATAGAAAGCTATTGGTTGATGGAAAATAGTAATTAAAGTAGGTGAACTTATCAAAAAAAGATACATGGTTGCAACATTATAGCTGTAATTAAGTGGGAAATTTTCCAAACTAAGGTGGTACCGCGCGGAAGCGTCCTTAGAGAGGAATGTTTTTTTTATTTTATGGAGGTAAATATGAGTTACGATTTTTCAACTATTGAAAAGAAATGGCAAAAATATTGGGATGAACACAATACTTTTTATTGCGATGTACATGACTTTTCTAAACCAAAATATTATGTTTTAGATATGTTTCCTTATCCATCAGGAGTAGGACTTCATGCTGGTCACCCTGAAGGATATACAGCGACCGATATCGTTTCAAGAATGAAGAGAATGCAAGGCTTTAATGTTCTTCATCCAATGGGATATGATTCATTTGGACTTCCAGCTGAACAATATGCAATTGCAACAGGTAATAATCCTGATGGATTTACACAAGAAAATATTAAAAATTTTACAAAACAATTAAAAGAACTAGGATTTGACTATGATTGGAGCAAATGCATTGCTACTTCTGATCCTTCTTATTATCGTTGGACACAATGGATTTTTAAAAATCTATACCTAGATGGTTATGCAAAAAATATCGATATGCCTGTTAACTGGTGTGAAGAACTTGGTACAGTTTTGTCTAATGATGAAGTAATCGATGGAAAGAGTGAAAGAGGTGGCTATCCAGTCGTTAGAAAAAATATGAAGCAATGGGTTATTGATCAACCTGCATTCGCGGAAGAATTACTAGCTGGTTTAGATAAAATTGATTGGCCTTCATCAACAAAAGAAATGCAAAGAAATTGGATAGGTAAATCTATAGGTGCTTTGGTTGATTTTGAAGTGGCAGATTCTTCATTTAAGTTTACTGTGTTTACCACAAGATGTGATACGTTATTTGGCGCTACATATTGCGTTCTTTCTCCAGAGCATGATCTTGTTAAAAAGATTATGAGTAAAGAGTGCGCAAGCGATGTGGAAGCTTATATTAAAAAAGCTGCTTCAAAAAGTGAACTAGAAAGAACAGATTTAAATAAGGAAAAAACAGGATGCTTTACAGGAGCTTATGCGATAAATCCAGTTAATAATAAAAAAATACCAATTTGGATTTCTGATTATGTTTTATCAACATATGGTACAGGCGCGATTATGGCAGTACCAGCTCACGACGAAAGAGACTATGCATTTGCTAAAAAATTTGGCTTAGACATTATTCCAGTTTTAGAAGGTGGAGATGTTTCTAAAGAAGCTTTCGTAGGCGATGGAGTTCATATTAATTCTTCATTCTTAGATGGATTAAATAAGAAAGATGCAATCGATAAAATGATTGCTTATTTAAATGAAAAGGGAATTGGTCAAAGAAAAGTAAATTATAAATTTAGGGAGTGGATTTTTGCTCGTCAAAGATATTGGGGTGAGCCAGTTCCTGTCGTATATAAAGAAAATGGCGATGTTCATGTTCTCGATGATGATGAACTTCCATTAGTTCTTCCTGAATTATCTGATTATAAAGGAAAGAATGGAAAAGCGCCTCTTGAAAATGCTTCCTCTTGGAAGGAATATAATAGAAATGGTATTAGGGGTAAAAGAGAAACATCTACAATGCCAGGATCTGCTGGATCATCTTGGTATTATATGAGATATATTGACCCAAATAATTCTAAGGAGTTTGCTTCTAAAGAATTGCTTGATCACTGGCTTCCAGTTGATTTATATATTGGTGGACCAGAGCATGCTGTTGGCCATTTAATGTATGCCCGTATCTGGAATAAGTACCTTTACAAAAAAGGATATTTAAACCACGATGAACCATTTAAAAAACTTGTACATCAAGGTATGATTCTTGGCTCAAATGGTATTAAGATGGGTAAACGTTATCCTGAATTTGTTATTAATCCTTCTGATATTGTCAAAAAATTTGGTGCTGATACATTAAGATTATATGAAATGTTTATGGGACCTCTTGAAGCGAGCAAGCCTTGGTCAAATCAAGGGGTTGAAGGAGCTCATCGATTCTTAGATAGAGTTTATCGTATTATTGTTGAAGCAAATATAATTTGTGAGTCAAATGTTCCTGAACTTGATTTTGTTTACAATCAAACAGTTAAGAAAGTGACAGAAGATTATGAGGCATTATCATTCAACACAGCTATATCACAAATGATGATTTTCATCAATGAAGTTTACAAGATTAATAAACTTCCAAAAGCATATGCGGAAGGGTTTGTAAAAATGATAAGTTGTATCGCTCCTCATATTGGGGAAGAGATGTGGGAAAAACTTGGTCATAATGATACAATTGCATTTGAACCATGGCCTACATATGATCCTTCTAAACTCGTAGTATCTTGCGTAAAAATTGCAATACAAATAAATGGTAAATTAAGAGAAGTCTTAGAAATTGCTAAAGATGAAGATGATGAAGTGGTAAAAAATCTAGTTCTTAATAATGAATCAATTAAAAATAGGCTACAAGGCTTAACAATAAGAAAGGTAATTGTAGTTAAAAATAAGATTGTAAATATCGTCGCTAATTAATTACAAATTTTTCTTATAAATAATGATATCCTCTTTTTGAGGTGATAATTATGCTTCAAATTGAAATTATCAGTGATTTTGATGAAGATGAATTAGTAGAAAAAGTAAATTATTTTTTAAAGCAGATTGATGAATGTTTGATACAAGACATCAAATATTCTCAGTCTGTTTTTCATTCATCAAAAGAAAATGTTTTTTTGCATAGCGTGCTGATTATTTATAGATGTAGATAACGCTTTCATTTTTAAATTAAATTTGCTAGAATAGATTTTAGGTTGAGGATGTTTTATGAAAAAATTTTATTTTTTAATACCTTGTTTAATGATGGGAATGAGCTTGCTTCCTTCCTGTACTAACAGTGACTCTTCTTCAATGAAACGAAATACTTTAGAAGAGGATTTATCATATCTAATGAATAATTCGTGCCCCGATTTTATAGAGGATTCCTCTTATTGTTTTTCTCTTCCTTCTTCTAGGAAGGTTCCTTATCAAGATGAAGGATACTATTATACAATTACTATTGCATACAAAGACCAAGTTGTTAGTGATTTACATGTTATTATGGTTCCTGAATCTAAAAAAGATAATTATAGAGCGAATATGACTGCTGTAGGATACAATTTTAGTATTACTTTAGTTGATAAAGCTAGCGAAGAAGAAAGAAAAAACGGAAAATTCAAAGGGATAAATGTTTCTTATAAATCAAATCAAGAAAATGAATCTTTCTATGTTTTTGTTAGTTCGTCTTCTCCACAGATGAAAGAAACTTTTAAAATATCAAATTTTATCGAATAAGAAGGAGAATAACTTTATGTATGAAGATTTAATTATTAATAAATTAGAAGAAGAGTGTGATGTTAGCAAAGAACATGCTCAAGCTGTCATTGATATGCTTGGTGAAGGAAATACCATTCCTTTTATTGCTCGTTATAGAAAAGAAAAAACGGGATCAATGTCAGATGAAACGCTTCGTAATTTCTATGAAAAATACACATATCTTGTAAATTTTTATGATCGTTTAAATACAATATCTAATTCTATTACTGAACAAGGAAAAATGACTGATGAAATTAATAAAGCTTTATTTAGTGCAAAAACATTAAGTGAATTAGAAGATATTTATCGTCCATATAAACCAAAGAAAAAAACACGTGCTATTATTGCCAAAGAAAAAGGATTAGAACCTTTAGCGGATTTTATCTTATCTCAAGATGAAAGTAAATCCATTAAAGAATACGCTAAAGAGTTTATAAGTGAAGAAAAGAAAGTCTTGACTGTAGAAGAAGCTGTTCAAGGAGCAAAAGATATTATTGCTGAAATATTTTCCGATTCTGCAAAGATTAGAAAACTTATTAGAAATAATACATTTAAAAAAGGCTTGATCGTCACTAAAAAAGATGGGGAAGATGAGCGTGGTACTTATCAAATGTATTATGATTACTCTGAAAATATTGCTCGCATTGTTTCTCATCGTATCCTAGCTATTAATCGCGGAGAGAAGGAAAAAATATTAAAGGTTACTATATCTTCTCCAGATGATGAAAATAAAAATTATATTTCTAAAACATATGTGAAATCTAAAGGAGAATATAAAGAACTTCTTGATGAAGTTATTGATGATTCATACAAAAGATTAATTATGCCTTCAATTGAAAATGA
>JALFBO010000156.1 GCA_022772105.1 Erysipelotrichaceae bacterium
TTAAGAAATATGAATGTAATAGTAACAAAAGAAAATCGAAGAATAAATTCTGTTCCTTCTTTGGAGGTAAAAAATATTATGAAAGCGAATGGTGTTAAATATGAATAACGGTATAACTCTATTGAAAGAATTAAACTCAAGTGTTTCTTTATTAATTCAAGAAAAAGATATATCTTTTGATTCATTTAAACGCGATATTCGTTTTTTTCTCCATCTACTAGATAAAATTCCAGATTTTCGTGATAAGAAATTGATTGATTATTCACTATCGAACTTATTATTAATTTCATTAATTTTAATAATGAAAGGTGAATTTAAATCTTTTTCTTATGCTTCCCAATATATTTCAGTTTATAAGCAAGATTTTATCAAAATGGGGCTAATTATTAATGATAAAGTACCTTCTCATGATACTTTACGTAGAATGTTCATGCTTTTAGATGCTAATAGTATCAAAGAAATTATCATAAATAATCTTAATAGTTTTCTTACTAAAATATTAAACAATTATAGTTCTTCAAAAAAAGAATTAATTTCGATTGATGGAAAAGAATTTAAAGGTTCTGGAAGAAGTATTAATTCAAAGAAAAAAATGAATAATAAAAATGTTCTTAACGTTTATAATTCTTCAAAGGAAATTTGTATTTATTCAAATCCTCTTGATGATAAGGAAAGTGAAATAAAAGAAGCACAAGAAATATTAAATAAATATAATCTTAAAAATATCGTTGTTACTGGCGACGCTTTGCATTGTCAAAAAAGAACCTGTGAAATAATAGTAAATAAAAAAGGGGACTATGTTTTTACTGTTAAAGAGAATCAATCAGCCTTACTAGAAGAAATGAAAACTAGGATAGTTAATTCCAAATCAATAATTTCTAAATCCTATAACGATTGTGATTATTCTATTTTATTATTACCTTCTACATATAAAGGTTTAGAATTTGCAGGACAAAAAGCATTTATCAAAATGATTTCTAATAAAAGAAAGAATCAAAATATTAACAAACAAACAGAACGATACTTTTTGTCTTCTATAAAAGACCCTCAGTTAATTGTAGAAGCTATCGATAATAGATGGAAAATCGAAAACGATTTGCATAAAACCAAAGATGAATTTTTTGTAGAAGACAATTATAAATTTACAGATAAAAATGCTATCAAAGTTATGGCTGCATTAAATAATATTGCATATTCTTTCTTTCGTATCACCGCATCATTCTTACAAGAAAAGACACCTACAATAACTAAAATTAAGTTTAATAAAGATCCAATGGAAATATTAGAAAAGATTACTCCTCTTTTAAATTCAAGAGAGTTTAACAAACTATTAAATGATAATTTAAAAGGAAAAAAATCAAAATAGTGTCAATGATTTTTTTCCTATTTAATTAATTTTATAGTGCTTCTTAAAGAAATTTTCATTTTTATATAATTTCCTTAAAAATTATTATTTTTGTTGATTTAAGCATTATTTTTTTAAAAAATATTT
This sequence comes from Erysipelotrichaceae bacterium, assembly GCA_022772105.1. GTDB lineage: Bacteria > Bacillota_I > Bacilli_A > RFN20 > CAG-449 > UBA3210. The sequence continues at coordinate 1,493 of JALFBO010000156.1, forward strand.
GTATTTTAGCTATATGCGTAATTACTATAAAAGAAGTAGTAATAAATCTAATCTTAATTACTACTTCTTAATCATTAAAATATTGTTGAACGTTCTAATTCTAATTGAGCTTTAGCAATCAAAGCATCAGCATGTGTATAGCCATTATTCTTAGCTGCAGTAGCATAATCTATAGCGGCTTGATAGTTTTTTTCTACCCCTCTTCCATAGAAGAAGCAAAGGCCGCAGTTATACATACATACAGCACTTGGATAAGTAGAGCTCTCAGCACCCGCATAGAAATAAGCAAAAGCTCTTGGTAAATCTTTAGTGACTATATTACCAGAATAGAACATATTGCCACGAATAGAAGCTTCTTTTCCATCAACATTAGTGAGCGATTCATATAAATCTACAGATTCTTTATCTTTAGAATTAAATGTTTTATTTAACCAATAGAAAGCTTCTAGGTGATCTGGGACACATCCTATTCCATCACGATAATATTTGCAAAGTTCTCTTGTTGCAAGTGGATTACCTTGACTTGCGGATTGATACATATAATAGAAAGCTAATTTATTAGATTGAGCACAACCTGTTCCTGTTAAATAAAGTTTACTTACTTCGTATTGAGCAATAGCGTCACCTAAATCAGCAGCTTCTTTAAACATATGGAAAGCCTTATGACGAGATGGCTTAGGTCCTTGACCATTTAGATACATATATCCCATTTTTGTATATGCATCATTGCATTTAATTGCAGCCGCTTTAATGTAAAGTTCAAGAGCTTCAAGATATTTCTTTTGGCTATATAAAATATTACCGCTATCGAGTAACTTTTGTTGTTCGTCAGTATTTGGAGTATCTAAAATCAAATCGATTTTATCATTCCAAACATAAGGTCTTAGTTGATCATCAAGACGCTTGACATATTTTTCAACTGATTTATTACCTTTTTCTAAAGCATATTCAAAATATTCTTTAGCTTTTACAAAATCCGCTTTTACTCCTTTAGCGTGCATATAACAATACCCAAGCATCGCATGAGCGTACACAGAAGGATTATTCATTAATGTAGCGACATGGAATAAAGCTGCAGCACGTTTGTAGTCAGGTTTGACTCCATCAGCGCCATAAAAATAAGCATCTGCTTTTTCACTTATTTCTTCTGAACTCATCGTTAAATGATTAATAAGATTAATCGCTTCATCGTGAATATCCACTAGCGCTTTTTCAGCCCAATATGCAGCTTCATATTCATCTTTTTCAATCTTAAATGATACATATAAATAAGCAAGAGCTATAGCAGCTTCCGAATTTCCTTGAACGGCTGAAGAATAAAGATATTTAAAAGCACGATGATAGTCAATCTTTTTTGTATATTCAATATCTTGTAAGCGGATGCCACAGTTCTTTTGCGCTACAACATCGCCTCTTGATGCTCCAAGAATCATCAAATCAAGAATCTTCTTCTTGCTAAATCTCCCGTTTTCATTAAAGTATAATTCCGCTAAAAGATTAGGAGCATAAACAGATCCATTTTTTATAGCTCTTTTATATATTTTAATAGCTTTTCCTTTTTCACCTTTTTGAAGAGCTTCTCTAGCTTCGTCTAAAGTCTCTACCTCAGAAGGTAATTCATTACGCGATTGAATTATTTCACTTTTATCAATTGTAATCATAATTTCCACTCCTGTACATTCTAAATCCTTATAAAAGGTTATATTATTCAAACAAAAATATCAACTCTTTAATACTCTTATAGAAAATAAATAATTTTATTATTAATTTACCCGATAATATCAATATAATCAATAATCTTTCCTCTAGAATATTCCTTTGATAATATTCCTACCTCAGGATCATAATATTTTCCATCTTTATAAATAACCATATGGTTATAATTGTTACAACGAACGATAAGGATTGCAAAAGAAGAATAATCTTTTCTAGTATCTCTAAAAATCCTCTTTCTTCTTGGCTTATATTTAATGCCATATTTATCTAAAGCATATTTTAATCTACTTTTTGTATAAGGACCATCAAAGTTAAGATCATAGATTACTTGTTCAGTAGTTTGATTTGTAAGCATAGCAATACAAGCTTGGCCATAAGTAAAAGGGCCTTGTTGTTTAACATAACGGATCTCTTCAACCATAATCTATTTTCTCTCCTTTCTAGCACTAAATAAAAAACATCATAAGATGTCCCTTGCTTAAATATTAATATAAGCATTACACTTTTTAGTTTTTTTTCACGTTTAGATATATTTTAGGCATAAAAATCTTTGTTTTTTTTAAAGAAAAAATTGAATGATTTTTAATTCATTTTTTTTGAGTTTATTAAGGTCTTTATAAAAATAAAAAGGCATCGATAGAAGATATTTGTTTTTCTCGATGCCAAAAACTACATTATAATCATTAATTTTCTTCTTTTTCAAAAAAGGTTCTAAGTTTTAATGCGTCTTTAAATTGAAAGAAGTGATTTAATATTTTACAGAACATTCCAATTGTAAATCCATTTACAAGTGCTACACATATTGTTCCTCCTCCTACTCCGACAAATTGCATCCATCCAAAGAAGAGAAAAGAAAGAATCACCGCTAGTAGTAAGAAACTTATATCAAAACATGTCTTGAATCTAAAAAGATTAATTTTATATCGTTTTGAGATTTCTTTTACAAATAGTTCATAAACAACGGGGCAAATATATGTATTGTATAAAAACGCTACGCTTAAAGCCACTAATAAGAAGCCTACAATATAATACATAATTCTAATAGCAATATGATTCATAGGAATTAAAGCAACAACTAGTGTCCATCCATCTAAACATAAACCATAAAAAATCGCAGTTAAAAAAGAAAATAAATAGATTATTTTAAATTTTCTAATCACTATCATTAATATAAGAAGTAATACTAGTTGAAAAAGATATTCAGCCATTCCAAATGTAAACCACGATAGATACATATTAATTTTCTTATATATCACAAAACTAGGAGCGATAACCATAGAAACACCAAAATCTGCTTTCACGGTAAAAGCGGTGCCTAATGCCATAAGAAGAACTCCTAAAATATATGCTACTTCTGAATAAAATGTCTTTTTCATATAAACTTCCTTAATGTTACGCATTTAAAATAATAAGGTCATTTCTTTATAATGTCAATCTCTATTTTTGGCATATATATTTAATAACAAAACTCACTTCTCTTCCTGTGTCAGAAGAAACCATTCCGTATTGACCGTATTTTTCTTGCGCATATTCTCCAGCTTTTCCGTTTATATATGCTCCAATAGCAATAGTTTTAGTTAGAGAAGAAGATGAATAAGCACAAATACCCGCTAAAATACCCGTTAAAACGTCACCAGACCCCGCACTTGCCATTCCAGGACATCCTGTATTTACAACATATGATTCTTCCTTAGAAGAAACATAAGTAGAAGCTCCTTTAAGAAGAAGCGTAACATTATATTTATTAACAAAATCATCGCAATAAGAAATAAAATTATTAAAAATATCATCTATTTCCTTTTTGATTAAGCGCGAGAATTCCTTAACATGTGGAGTTAATACAATTTTAGCCTTTGATGAATTTAAAATATTTAAATCATAAGTTGAAAGGATATTTAATCCATCTGCATCTATTATTAAAGTTCCTTCATAATTTAAAAGCAAATATTTTAAAAGATGAAAGCAAGTTTTTCTTTGACCAAGTCCAACTCCTATAGCTAACACTTTTAATCCTTTGATGGCCTCAAGAAGTTCTTCTTCACAGAAATAATCTTCTTCATCTAAAAAATTTAAAGGAACAACACTAGATTCAAGAACAAAGGAAGATATTTCTTTACTAATCGAACTTGGCACAATTATTTTAGAAATTCCTGCGCCTACATATATTCCATTTTGTCCAATGCTAGCTAATTTAATCGCGCCTGGATATTTACAAGAACCTCCAATAATTCCGCAACTTCCATAGCTGCCTTTAGATGAAAAATTTATTCTTGGAGAAAAGAATCTTTTTACCTCTTCTTCATCAATTAATAATGATGATTTTCCCTGTATATTGATGCCTATATCTTTACAAATTAATTTTTTAATATTATCTTTAGCTTTATTAAGAAAGTGACCATATTTAAATGAACCGATAGCGATAGTAATATCAGAATTTACAATGCTATCTCCCATACCATTATCTCCATTTAAACCCGAATTTATATCTATTGATATAGTAGTGCCTAAAGAAGCATTAATTTTTTCAATCGCTTGTAGATATTT
>JALFBO010000157.1 GCA_022772105.1 Erysipelotrichaceae bacterium
TTAGAAGCAAATTTCTTTTATTTTTTATCACTTGAATTATCTATTTTATTGACACTATCTATTTTTTCTTTAGTTTTATTTCTTACCACGAAAGTATAATAGAAAACTCTATGAATATACCATAGTGGAAGTAAAATAAATTCGCCTTTCTTTCTTAATACTAAATCCATTAAACCATTAACGAACATTTTTTTACTTCGTCTTATGTTTTTTGAAAGTTAATAGTAATAAACGATTTATATTATTTTGCACCTAGTTCCTCAGCAATTGTTGTTTTACCAATACGTCTTGCATCTTTTATGAATAATGCATAATCTAGGGCATGTTCATTTTTCCATACTAGCATTTTATCATAGATTTTTCGTTTCAAAATTATCTTTTCATCCATAACAGTCACCTCTAACCTATAAAAACTACATTCTATTTTTTGTGGTAAAGTCAACTATCTTCAACAATTGCGACGCTTTTTTTGATAGCTTTTCAACAATTGCGATAAATATTTTGACGTAATTTCAACAATTGCGATATCATCAATGAAAAAGAAGACAAAATAGCCAACCATCATAATGTTGCCAACTTGACTTTTTTGACAACAATTAATGCTATAGATCCAATAGGTACTTTATTATCAAAAATTATAATGAAATAAGAAAAAAGAATACTAAAAACATCTTATCCTTTTTGCTAATTCAATTAAATCTAGATAATTTAAATAGTTCTTTAATAACCATTTCCAACTATTTCAAAAAAATAGATATTAAATTGCTATTGTTAATTGAATTTTATGTCACTGGGTAAATTGAAAAGTAGGTCATCATGTATGAAACTTTGTATCGGATTCTTTCTATTTTTGACAAATCAATTTTTTCTTGTAATTATTCTAAGTTTTCTTTAAATAACTTGATGTATTTTTTAAGTGTTCCTCGTGATAACCTTAAACTAATATTTCTTCTTTTTCTAACTCTTCAACCGTTTTTAATATCCTCCTCTTTTCTCCCTTAATTTTTGATGAAATTATCCCTCTTTTTTCAAATTCATGCATTAAAAAAATCGAATACTTTTCATCATTAGGTATCAAAGAAGAAGCTGCTGTAATGTCGTTTTTTATCATATTTATAGCAACACTTTTTTCATATATTTCTATGTGTTGTTGTTTGATTTTTAAATAAGATAAAAGTGAGTCGTAATTATTTTCTTCCTTAAAGAACCCTTTAACCACAGAAAGAATAATATATAGAAGCGTTGCGTAGAAATTTATTTCCACATAAAAATTATCTTCACTATTCCCTTCTATCACATTAAATCTTTTGTTAAGTTCCAAAGAATAATCTATATGATTTAAAACATCTTCCGTATAAATATTTTCAAGGGATTTATTAAAAAAATTTTTATTGTTTTCCATTGCCTTAATCATTAATTCATTAAATCTAAATTTTATATAATCTTTCGAGCTTACTCCAAAATGTTCCTGGCAATATAAATCTTTATTAGTTTTATATTGCTTATAGGAAGTAGAAATATATGGCTTAAATTCATTTTCACACACTGCTTCAATGCATGGAAAACTAAGAATTAATAATCCATCAGATATATTATTAAATTTATTTCTCGCTCTTTCCAATTCATCGTAAGTATTATGATCAACATCATATACTAAGAATATACCCGCGAAAGATATTGCTTTATCAAAAAAATATCTTTCTATTAATCCATCGCTTTCTTCAACAAGCTTTAAAACTTCCTTAATTCTATTTCTTGGACCTTGTATTATATAAAAATCATCATAATCATCACAAATAAATGTTTGTTTAAAATCTTTGCTTTCATTTGATAATTTTTCTTGTGATACTTCAACATTGAAATCATACTTTTGTAATACATACTCTAAGATATCGGTTTCCATTTTCTCACCTTCAACAATGGCAAGATATTTCTTTTTGCTTTTCATTATCAATCTCCTATATCAAAGGTATTAGATAAGTACATTTTTTCTATATTATTGATTTCTCTAATATTAGGATGAATCTTTGACAATCGATAGTATTTTGAAAAGCCCTTTTCCCATTTGGCAAAATAGATTTGGTCAGGACGCAAATGTTGTAATATATGTGTATTATGTGATGAAAAAAGAAGTTGTACATTTTTCTTCTTAACTACATTTAAAAATGAAATAATCGTAGATGGATGCAATGCTTGCTCAAGTTCATCAACAAATAAAACAGAATCATTAGGTAAAGATGTTAAAATAGATAACAGTAAGCTTTGATTTTTCATACCTTCAGACATCATTTCAATTGGTAAGCCAACATCAGGAATATCATCCATATATACTTTATATTGTTGCATATTATTACCCATTAAAGAATCGGAATCTTCTTTTTTTATGTCATATAAAGGAAACTCCTCATATTCTTTTAATAATTCTCTTACCTCTTTTGATTTTTGTGACATGAGTTCAAATCTAGAAATATTAGAGAATAACTTAGAAGAGACAAAAGGCATCATTGAACTTTGTAAAGGTAAATCAACAAAAGTAAAATTAGAAATGTAATTATATGAAGAAAGTATATCACTATCTTCAATCTCTCTTGATGCAAGTATTCTTAAAGCAGGTACTAACTTAGAAATATTTTGATCAAGAGGATATTCTTTTTCTTTATACATGATTGAGCCGTTTTCATATTTAAAAATAAATTCTCCATTTTTTTGTAATGATTCTAAAGGAATAATATTTTTTCTTGACGTAGATAAATAATAAACATAATTCTGATTACCGATATCAAAATCAAGTAATATACTACCTATTAATAAGTTTTCATCTTTCAATTTTTTGTACTTAACTAATTCAAATTGATTTACAATAAAAGGAAATAAAAAATCCACGCTAGTTGTTTGTAAGGCAATCAATGTTTTCACTGCTTTAAAAACCGCTGATTTGCCGCTTCCATTATGACCATATAACGCAACTGGATTAACACAATCACCAATAACATTATCCTCATAAAAACTATATTTATTTTTTTTAAAATCTATAACACATTCATCAATAGAACAAACATTCTTTATAATTAATTTATTAAGCATAGTTTTGCCTCCTGTATATTTTATACAGTTATATTGTATGCTAAATCTTGTTTATATTCAATAATTAAGTGTATTTTTTATACAGTTGTTTTAATTGTAACATAAACAAGTACTTTTTTTCACAAAAAATTTTATTTTCTTTTTATATCGTATCCTTCATATAAGCCATCTCTTATTTTCATAATAATCTAAAAAAAATAAGAAAGTATTATAACCCGCTATTTGTTGTAAAAGAGCTATGAATTCCTCTTCATGTTTCAATTAGTATTATTTAGAAAATGTCCCACTTGATAATTAGCGGTTCCTAATTAACCTTAACCAGCATTGTGGAAGAATTGCTCGCTTTAACTTCTACTAGCAATAATACATGCCTAATATATGCAAAAAAGAGACTCCCCTATCCTCTTTTATAGGAGAAATCTCTTTTAAACTTTATCTTTATCACTTGAATTATCTATTTTATTGACGCTATCTATTTTTTCTTTAGTTTTATTTCTTACCACGAATGTATAATAGAAAACTCTATGCACATAGCATAGTGGAAGTAAAATAAATCCACCTTTCTTTCTTAATACTAAATAAATTTCTTTCATTCTTGTATAAGAAGGAAAAGCTTTCTTCATTAACCATTTAAACTTAGAGCCACCTATTTGTTCTAATTCCTTTTTTTG
>JALFBO010000168.1 GCA_022772105.1 Erysipelotrichaceae bacterium
ACGATGCACTTCATCTTGCATTCTTACAAGCATCAAAAATAGACGTGATTTATGATCAATAGGAATGATTTGATCGTGGTATATCAGTCCTGAAGTATGATGCTTATCATTTTTAGCTAATCCTACAAGAGGAATATTTATTTCTAAATCCTCTAAAACTTCTTCTGCCACATGCATTTGATTTTCCCCACCATCAACAATTATCAAATCTGGAAATTCTTTATTTTCGCTTTTTAGACGTGAATATCTACGTCTAATAACTTCCTTCATCGATTTTAAATCATCTTTACCACTTGATTCTTGAATATTGAATTTGCGATATAATGATGGCGCTTTTACACCATTAACAAATACGACCATCGCGCCAACTGGGTAATCACCTTGTAGATGGGAATTATCAAATAGTTCAATGCGTAAAGGAGTAGGAATATTAAGTTTATTTCCTAATTCTTCAAGAAGAGACAAACTATCATCTTCTAGTCTTGCCGTTAAGAAATGTTCATCCAATCCGTTTTTAGCGTTCTCTAAAGCAATCAATAATAGATCTTTTTTAAAACCACGTTCTGGAGCAAAAGATTTAATTTCTAATGAGTTTTCAATTTCTAAAGCTAAACTTTCTGATGCGATTATTAGTTCTTTTGGCTTGTTATGATTAATATAATATTGACCTAAAGAAGATAAAATCTCTTCGTTTATATCAGAAAAAGATTCTAAAACGAAAACATTTTTTCCAAGTAAATTACCCCTTCTATAAGTCATAATACATAAAGAAAAATAATTTTCTCTTTCAGAATACCCAATAACGTCGCGGTCGATATGATCTTGAAGTGTTATGCTTTGTTTATTGCATGTGTTTTCAATATCAATTAATAAGTTTTTATATTCTAAAGCTTTTTCAAATTCTAAAGAAGATGATGCTTCTAACATTTTCTTTTCAATATCTGATTTAATCTTTGATGTATCACCATTTAAAAAACGATTAATTTCAGATACTAAAGGTTCATATTCTTCTTCGCTAATCTTTTTAACACATGGTCCTAGGCATTGACCTAGATGATAATATAAACATGGTTCTTTTTTTAAATTATGGCATTTTCTTAATGGAAATATCTTGTTTAATAAATCGATAGTGTGATAGCAAGATGAAGATGATGGAAATGGCCCAAAATATTTAAAAGAAGGATCCTTATCTTTATAGGAAATCTTTAAAAAAGGATCACCCTTTTTCGAAAGTGCGATAAAAGGATACGATTTACCATCCTTTAAAAGAATATTAAATTTAGGATAATATTTTTGAATTAAATTAATTTCAAGAAGCAAAGCTTCTTTTTCTGAAGGTGTTTCAATGATATCGAAGTCTTGGATTTCTCTTACCATTCTTAAAACTTTTCCTTCTTGTGGACGAGTAAAATACTGTTTTACTCTTTTTATTAAGCTTTTAGCTTTTCCCACATAGATTACCTTGCCTTGTTCATTCTTCATAATATACACGCCAGGTTTAGACGGTAATAATTCAATTTTTGCTCTTACAAGTTCATTATTTATCATTTAAGGTATACCACAGTAGCTCCCACGCCACCTTCTCCTATTCCTCCAAGACGAAATGATTTTACCTCTTTTCTTTTCTTTAGATATTCATGAACGGCGCTTCTTAATTTTCCAGTTCCAGAACCATGAACGATTCTAACTTGGGAATAAGAAGCAGCAATAGCGCTATCAAGATATCTATCTAATTCAGCGATTCCTTCTTCGCAATACATACCAATAATATTGCATTCTAAAGGCACTTTAGTTTCACTTTTAAAAGGAGAGACATATGTTAACTTCTCTTTTTTCTTCTCTTTTTTTACCTTATGTATATTATTCAATTTAGCGTTAACATTCATTCCTTGGTCAGTTAAAATTCTTACATTATTACCTTTAATTTGAATAACTTTACCACACATTGCTGAATCATTAATGCGCACTTGATCACCAACATTAATCGAAGCATTCTCTCTTTCATCTTCATCATATTCAATTTGATCATCAAGTTTCTTTTTGCTTTTTATTACTTCATGAAGTTTATATTCACCATTTTTCTTAAATTCTTCTACGATTGAATCGATTTGCTCTTTTGCTTCTTCAATTAAGCGCATCTTCTCTTCATTAGCGTTCTTTACTAAATCTTCTCTTTTACGTTTTAGAATATCTTGTTGACGAATTAATTCTTCTTTTTCTTTTTCCACTTCTTTTAATTTTTCTTTTAGATCATAAGAAATACGTTCATTCTCTTCGATACGATCTTGTAACATCTTCATCGTAATTTCTTTATCTGTCTTAATCTTTTGATTGATGTAATCAGAAGCAAAGTCTAAAACTCGTTTATCTAAACCTAGTCTTTGTCCTACCTCAAGGCCATAGCTTTTTCCTGCGACTCCAAGGCGAAGACGATATGTAGGGACGATATTTTGTTCATCAAATTCCATCGAAGAATTCAATATATAATCATGCTCTAAGGCAAAAGCTTTAATACCATCATAATGAGAAGTGATAATTGAAAAGCAACCTACATCGTGAAGTCGATTAATGACTCCAAGAGCAATTGCCTCTCCATCTAAAGGAGAAGTTCCTGTGCCTAGCTCATCTAAAATAACTAAAGAATCGTAAGATACCTCTGAGACAATTTTAACAATTTTTGAAATATGCCCTGAGAAAGTAGAAAGATTATCCATCAAAGATTGATTGTCTCCAATATCGACAAATATATCTTTGAAAAAGCAATGTTCTCCCACTTCATCAACTGGTATAGCAAGTCCACATTCACTCATTAGTATTAGTAAGCCGATCGTCTTAATAGCAACAGTTTTTCCACCCGCATTAGGACCTGTTATTAACATGATTTTTTGTTTGTTAAGTAAAAACGAATTCTTTACTACCTTATTTTGATCAAGAAGTGGATGTCTTGCTCCTTTAAACACAATTTTTCTTTCATTAGTAATACTTGCTACAGAAGCATTAATTTCAATAGCGTAATTAGCCTTAGCAAGTAAAAAATCTAAATAAGAAATAACTTCTTGATTCATTTGTAGTGAAGGTAAATATTTCTCACAGTTTCTTGATAACTCGTATAGAATACGATGAATTTCTTCATGTTCTTTTTCTCTTAATCTTTGAATTTTGGCATTGGAAGCAATAATTTCATAAGGTTCAATAAATGAAGTATTCCCCGTATCAGACATATCTACGATTGCTCCTTCAATCTTTCCTTTATACGCTGATTTAATCGGTAAAGCATAAGAAGAATTCCTCATCGTCACTCTTTCATCATTTAAAATATCCTTATATTTAATAAGTAAAGATGACATAATTTTTTGTTGAGAAGCCTCTTCATTTCTAATAGAACGTCTTATTTCTCTTAGGGTAGATGAAGCAGAGTCAGCAATATCTAGATCAGGAGTAATGATTCGTTCAATAGTATGCTTTAATGATTCACATGGTTCTAATTTTCTTATTAAACTTAATAACAAAGGATAAGATTCATCCTTTACTGATTCATTTAATAACGTATTTGCATTTTCTAAAAGAGATGATACTTGATAAAAGAAATCAATATTCCCCACGCCATCCTTTTTTAACAAAAGAAAGAATGAAGTTAAATCCTTATGAGGAGTAATGACTAAGGAACGATATTTATAAGTATATGAAAGTGTTTCTTCTAGATATTTTAATTCATTCACTAAATCAACATGTGAAGAAAACATCTTTAAATTTCTTATCTTTTCTAAGGCTATTTCACCACGAGCATATTTTTCTATCTTCTTTTTTATCAAATCAAATTCAAAGCTTTGGTAAATATCTTTCATATTTTTCACCTTCTTCATTTAGTATTTTATCAAAACGTCTCTATATTGTTAATGAAAATAATTTTTTATTTATGAACTAGATATAACTTTATGCTAATATTTATTAGAGGTGAAGAAAAATGAAAGAGAATGTATCGTTTAATATCGATAATTTAACCAAAGAAAAAATGCTACAACATTATGCCTCATATCAAAATGAAATAAAAGGCGATTATATAGTTTTTTCTGCATCTTTAAATCCCTCTTTAACTCTTATTATTTACTCTTCAAAAAAAGGATATAAAGCCTATTTTAGCGGAGAAAATGCTTTGCAAGAAGCTCGTTTATGGGATAAAGAAGTGAATATAAAACTACCTAAAGAAAAAGAGCAATTTGAATGGATTAACCTTAAATCGCAAATTGGTTCAGATGAAGTAGGAACAGGCGACTTTTTTGGACCAGTAATCGTGGTTGCTGCCTTTATTAAAGAAGAACAAATTGAGTATCTTCGTACTCTTGGAGTAGATGATTCTAAAAAATTAAGTGATAATAAGATTTTAGAAATCGTTCCTTCTTTATTAAAATGCGTTACCTATTCTATGCTTTGCTTAGACAATGTAACTTATAATCAACAAATTCAAAAAGGTGAATCGATGAATTCACTAAAAGCTATTCTTCATAACCAGGCTTTATTAAATGTAACAAAAAAGATTAATAGAAAAGACATACCTTTATTTATTGATAAGTTCTGTGAAGAAAATCTCTTCTTTCATTATTGTAGAAATCAAAAAGAATTAATAAAAGGCGCTACATTTAAAACTAAAGGAGAATCGTTATTCCCTTCAGTCGCTGTTGCCTCTTTAATTGCTCGTTACACCTTTATAAAAAAAATGGAAGAACTTAGTTCTATCTATCATATGCCTTTTCCAAAAGGGGCTTCTTTAAAGGTAGATGAATTTGCTGCTTCTTTTATCCAAAAGTATTCTAAAGAAGAATTATATAAAGTTTGTAAAACTAATTTTGTCAATTACAAAAAAATTGTATCGCAGTAACACGATACAATTTTTATTTATTTCTTGCCTCTTCAATAACTCTTTTACATTCTTCATCTAGAGGACAAGTAAAGGTCATTTCTTTATTGGTACGAGGATGAATAAAAGTTAATGAATAAGCATGAAGAATTTGTCCATTAGCTTTTATTTCTTGTTTACGATATCCGTATACTGGATCTCCTACAATAGGATGCTTAATATATTGCATATGGACTCTAATTTGATGAGTTCTTCCAGTTTCTAATTTGCATTGAACTAAAGTATTATTCTTCATTCTTTCAACAACATGAACATGAGTTATCGCTTCTTTACCATTATAGATATCTACGCATTGCTTAAGTCTATCATTTTTATCTTTACCAATAGGTGCATTTATTAATAAATCAGTATGAGGTATAACTCCTTCCACTAAAGCATAATATTCTCTATGCATGGTATGATCTTGTAATTGATTTGATAAAAAAACATGAGCGAAATCATTTTTAGCGACCACAAGGAGTCCAGAAGTATCTTTATCGATACGATGGACAATGCCAGGTCTCACTACCCCATTAATGGAAGATAAATTTTTCACCGAATGTAATAAAGCATTTACTAAGGTATCACCATCATAATGCCCATTAGAAGGATGAACAACCATACCACGAGGCTTGTTGATAACAAGTAAGTCATCATCTTCATAAATGATATCTAGTTTGATATCTTTAGAGATGATATCTAAAGGTTTTTCTTCAAGTAAAACAAATGATACTTCATCATTATTATTAACAATGAAGGAAGGTTTTAAAATTGCTTTTCCGTTTACCTTAACATTCCCTTCCTTAATTGCTTTGATAATATAGGAACGAGATTTATCGCATTTTGAAGAAAGGAATACATCTAAGCGAGAATAAGCATTGTCTTCATCGACTTGTAAGATTTTTTCTTCCATTATTCATTCTCCTTATTATTTTCTTCTTCCGATAAAATCTTAGCTACTTGATCATCTTTTTGTGAAGCAATTTTCTTTTCATCAAGAATAAATCCCACGACAATGCAACCTATTCCAATTACTAATAAAGCATCAGCAACATTAAATGTTGGCCATTCCATAAATCCTAAATTGAAATAGAAGAAATCAATTACACCACGGAATCCATTTTCATCAAAAATACAACGATCCACTAAATTACCAACATTTCCTGGATTCATTAATCCTAAGCCAATTAAAATCCAGTTATTCCAAACCTTGTATTTACGAATGAATAAGTAAGGAATTAAAATGGCTCCAGCAAGAGATACAAGAATCAATAAGATATGAGCAAAGAGTGAATCAGAACCAAGTCCTGCAAAACATCCCTTATTATAAACAAGTTCAAAGTGAAAGAAATTCTTAATTACAACAATTGTGCCTTTTTCTAACAGAACTTTTTCAAAGATGACTTTGGTAATTAAATCTAACGCAAGAAGAGGAATAAACATTAAAACAGAAACGCATACAACAATAAATTTGGTTTTACTAACACCAAGTTTTGCTCTTAGAGCTTCTATTTTATTACACATTAATAAGTACCTCTTTACATCTAGAACATACTTTAAATCCTTCAACTTCTTCTAAAGAGGAGAAGAAGTTCCAGCATCTTTCACATTTACAGCCAGTATGATGCTCCACTAAAGTGGATGTTACTTCATAATCATTTCCAACACTAGAAGAAACTAATTCAACATCAGAAACAATAAAGATTAAACGAAGTTCTTCTTTAGTAAATTTATTAAAGATTTCTCTTGTTTGTTCATCTTTAATAAAAATCTTAACGTATGCTTCTTGGGAAGAACCAATAACTTGATTTGATCTTGCTTCTTCTAAAGCTTTCATTACATCTTGTCTAACTTGTTTAAATAATGCAAATTCTTTTAAGATATCATCACTAAATACTTTTGTTCTCTTAGGCATATCTTCAAGGACGATATGAGATTTTAAATGACCTGGAATATTTTGATATACTTCATCCATAGTAAAGCAAAGTACAGGAGCAAATAAGCGAGATAAATCTTCAACAATTTGATAAATAACTGTTTGTACTTCTCTTCTTCTTGGACTATTCTTTTTATCACAATATAAAGTATCTTTAGCAATAGATGCAAAGAAAGCTGATACATCGCTAGTCATGAAGTTTAGTAATGTTGACATTGCATTAGCAAAATCATATTTATCATAATAATCTAATACTAAATTCTTAGTTTGTTCTAATGAAGCTAAAACATATGTTGATACTTTATTAAATGATGTAACATGATCAGTATCATTATTATATGCAGTATCACCATCACTTAAATTACCAAGTAAGAATTTAAATGTATTTCTAATCTTTCGATATGTTTCAGAAACCTTCTTGATTAAGTTTTCAGAAATTCTAACATCAGATTGATAATCGACTGTTGCGCACCATAATCTTAAAACATCAACGCCATAGATATTGATAATCTTATTTGGATCAACACCATTTCCTAATGATTTAGACATTTTATTGCCCTTTTCATCAAGAATAAAGCCATGAGATAAAACTGCTTTATATGGAGCAGTTCCGTAAAGTGCTACAGAAATTAATAAAGAAGAGTTGAACCAACCACGATATTGGTCAGAGCCTTCTAAATATAAATCAACAGGATATTTTAATCCTCTTTGACGAATAACACCATTGAATGATGAGCCCGAATCAAACCAAACATCCATGATGTCTTTTTCTTTTTTGAATTCACCATTAGGAGAAGCAGGATTTGTATATCCTTTTGGTAAAATATCTTTTACATCCATTTCATACCAAATTGATGAACCATATTGACCTACAAGTTCTTCAATACGATCAAATACTTCTTTTTCCATAATTGGAGTTCCATCTTCATTGTAGATAATTGGAATAGGAAGTCCCCACACTCTTTGACGAGAGATACACCAGTCACCACGATCCGCAATCATGTTGTGCATTCTAGTTTTTCCCCATTCTGGAGTCCAATTTACTTGATCGATTTGTTCAAGTGTTTTTTCTCTAATTTTATCGATAGAACAGAACCATTGAGGAGTTGCTCTAAAAATAACTGGTTTATGAGTTCTCCAATCATGTGGGTATGAGTGAGTGATAGGAATCATCTTTAATAATGCTCCTTCTTCTTCAAGCATAGTGATTACTTTTTCATTAGCTTCTTCATAGAATAAGCCTTTTAATTCATCGCCACATGTTTCATCCATCATACCTCTTCCATCAACAGGACAATATGGAGGGATATCATATTTCATACAGACATTAAAGTCATCTTCACCAAATCCTGGAGCTGTATGAACACAACCTGTACCAGCATCAGCAGTAACGTGAGTACCGACAACAATCAAAGATTCACGATCATACATTGGATGTTTAACTTTCATAAATTCAAGTTCTTGTCCTTTGAATGATTTTATTTCTTCACATTGTTCTAAGCCCAAAGTTTCTTTTAATGAGTCTTTTAGTTCTTTTAAGAATACTAAATTACCTTTTTCAGTCTTAAATAGACCATAATCCATATATGGGTTAACTGAGATTGCTAAATCACCAGGCATAGTCCAAGGAGTTGTGGTCCAAATAACAAAATAATCTGATGAACTTAATAAACCTTTACCATCTGTAACTTGGAATTTCACGTATATTGTTTTTGCTTCAACATCTTTATATTCGATTTCTGCGATTGCAAGCGCGGATTCAGAAGATGGAGAATAAAATACTGGTTTTAATCCTTTATAAATTAAACCATCTAGTGCCATTTGAGCAAATACATGAATTTGGCTCTTTTCAAAATCTTTTGTTAAAGTGATATATTTATTGTCAAAATCAGCAAGAATACCTAAGCGTTTGATTTGTGCTTCTTGACGCGCAACTTGTTTATATGCAAATTCTTCACATTTCTTTCTGAACTCTACAATAGGAGTTGTCTTACGATTTACCCCAGCTTTAGTGACAGCATTTTCAATTGGAAGACCATGAGTATCCCATCCTGGAATAAAGTATGTTTTATAACCAGACATTGCCTTTTGTCTTAAAATAATATCTTTTAAGATTTTATTTAACATATGACCACAGTGCATATCACCATTTGCATATGGTGGGCCATCATGAAGCATAAAATCCTTTGAATTTTTATTCTTTTCAAGCAATTCTTCATAAACTTTATCTTCTTGCCATTTTTTAAGGATAAGAGGTTCTTTTTGCGCTAAATTGCCCTTCATTTCAAATCCAGTTTTACCCATCAATAAAGTTTGTTTGATTTCCATAATTTTTCCTCCTAAAATAAAAAAACGTCCCTAAATCTAAGGACGTAATAATACGCGGTACCACCTTAGTTTCTAGCAATAAACTAGACACCTCGATATTGATAACGGAATTACCCGTCTTAACTTACTTAAGGTTCAGTTAAGCAACTAGAAAGTGATTAGTTTTACTTATTCTTTTATTCCTTTTTCACCAAATCAGGAACTCTCTAAAAAAGATATCGTAGCTTTTGTCTTTCATACGTTTTTGACAATACTATTTTATCTATATATAAATAAAATAGCAATTAAAATAAACTTTTTATGTAAATAATATTTCTATTTGAAAATAAAACGATAAATATAATCATAAACATCAGGATTACAATCTTCTTCTCGACGAATAAATGTATGATTAAAATCCTTGTAAATCTTAATATCTATCTCTTTACTTTTCATCATCTTTTGAATCATATAGATCTGTTTTTGAGAGACAAATTCATCTTCTGTCCCTTTCATAATTAAAGTTGGGCAATATATATATTTATAGCTCTTTTTATTTTTAATCATGGAATGAAGTACTCCAAAAATTAAAGAGATAATATGATTTAGATGAGCTTTAAGCATCTTGCTTTTTGCTTTTTTGTTCTTGCGATATTTCCATTTCATCTTTAATGACTTTGTAATAACTTTAACATAATTTGGAATAAAGCCAGAGCCAATTAATTTAAAAGTTGGAGATATTAATACTAAACGGTTAATATTTTTATGTTCTTTACAAAGACGAGCCACTAAAGAGGTGGAAAAAGAAAAACCTAAAACACTAACTTCATATCCTTGCGCTAAATAATCTGTAACGATTCCATTTAAAACTTTCCATTGTCTTTTATATTTATAGGAATGATGGTCTTCGTGATTATATAAATATACAAGTTTTACTTCCTCTTCTTTTTCTTTTTTAGAATTTAGATAGGCAAAAAGATTATTCATATCATGATCATCGTGATTCATGAGTCCATGTACTAATAAAAATATTTTTTTCATGTTTCCTCCTATCTATATTCATTCATAAGTATTGCTCCTGCGATTGCTACATTCAAAGAATCTATGTTTTCAATTGCAATCTTTGTAACAACATCCGCTTTTAAAATGTTTTCTTCTTTTACTCCTTGACCTTCATTTCCAAGAACCAAAACGAATTTATCTTTTTTACTAACTTCTTTATAAGGGATTGCCCCTTTTAAACTAGTAACAATAATATAATAACCAAGTTCTTTCAATTGGTCTATAGTTAAATTGTCTCTAGGAATAATTTTAAAAATTGCTCCTTTAGAGGAAACGATAGTTTTTTCATTATATTTAGAAGCAGAGTCTATACTTAAAATCACATCATCATATCCAAAAGCTAAAGCAGTACGTATGATTGTTCCCACATTCCCTGGATCTTGTACTCCGTCTAAATATACAATCTTATTTCCTAACGCCTTATTCTCTTCTTTATAAAAAGAAAGAGCCATTAAAGAAGGAACTGATTTATTGGAAGAAATTTTTTCTAATATGAAAGTAGGAACGATTATTTGATCACATTGATAAGCACTTTGTTCTTGATCGCTAATTATGAATTTTACCATATTATTTTCATAGCAAAAATCAACCATATCCTTTCCTTCGACAATAAAAGAATTGGTTTCTTTTCTTTCTCTAACTGATTTTAATTTGATTAGTTCCTTAATTAAAGGATTAGAAGCACTAGTAATTTTCTTAATCATTTTCTTTCTCCATAAGTTAGCTTTCTTTGTAATTCTTTATAATTAGGGCAATATTTTAAGACCATATTATAAAATGAAGGGGAATGGTCGTGATAATAATAATGAGCCAGTTCATGAATTACAATGGAATCAATTATTTCTAAACTATAATGTATTAAATCCTTATCAAATGTCAATAATTTCTTTTGATAATAATTCTTTCCGCTACAAGAACGCATTGCTGTAATCTTTATCTTATGCTCAATAGGAATAAGCATTATTTTTTCTAGTTTCCTTACTTCTTGAGTAATGATATCTAATGTAAATTTCTTTAAAATTGAATCAATATTTTCTCTTTTATTAACAACCATATCATCAATAGAAACAGCATTCATCCCCTCATTTAAAACCACAAGACGCTTTCTTTTACCTAAAATATCTATATAATCTTTTCCAATATATAAAGAAGAATTAAATAGAGAAATCTTTTTTTCACTCATTACTTTTTCTATGCTTTTTTCAATTTTTCTTAAATCATAATTAGAAGACACTGTCATATTAATCTGACCACCTACATAAGTAAAACGATGACTATTTCTAGTAGAAATAAACAAATTAGTAACTATAGGATGATTATGAATATTCAAAATAACTTGTTTTTCCATATAATAATCCTTTCTTGTTATGTTATAATCTTTTCTAGGTGATATCAATGAAAGTGTTAGTAAGTGCTTGCTTACTCGGTGAAAAATGTAAGTGGAATGGAAGAGACAACTTAAATCAGGCAGTGGTTTCACTAAAAGATAAAGTTGAATTTATTCCTGTATGTTCTGAAGTAATGGCGGGAATGCCTACCCCTCGTATCCCTTGTGAAATTGTTGGTGAAAAAGTATTTAACCAAATCAATTTAGATGTGAGCAAATATTTTGAACATGGAAGAAATCAAATACTTAAAATTGCCTTAAAAAACGATATCAAATACGCAATTTTTAAAGATGGTTCACCTTCTGATGGAGTTCATAAAATATACGATGGAACCTTCTCAAGAAATAAAATTCCTGGTAAAGGAAGAGTCACTTCCCTTTTAGAAGAAAATAATATTAAAGTTTATTCAGAAGATGAAGTGGATTTGTTTATCCAAGAAGTTCTTGTAAGAAACTAAAGGAGCAACGTTGTTGCTCCTTTTCATTTTTATTCTTTAATTACGATCTTTTCTAATTTCCAAATGTCATCAACATATTGTTGGATTGTACGATCAGATGAGAAGTAACCTGCTTTTGCAATATTAACTAAGCAAGATTTTGCCCATGCTTCTTTATCAGCATATTTCTTATCTAAAGCAAGAGAAGCTTCAATATATGAATTTAAATCCTTTAATGTGAAATATTCATCATTTCTATACATGATTTCATCAAAAATTGGTCTGAATTCATCTCTATTATCATGCCATGTTCCATCAATTAAAGAATCCATAATCATCTTGATATCGTTATCATGATGATATACATCCCATGGTGAATATGAGCCATTTCTTCTTAATTCTTCAATTTCTTCTGTCTTTAAGCCAAAGATTTGGTCGTTTTCTGATCCTACTAATTGGTCAATTTCTACGTTTGCACCATCTAATGTACCAAGTGTAATAGCGCCATTGATCATAAATTTCATATTTGATGTACCAGAAGCTTCTTTACCTGCAGTTGAGATTTGTTCAGAAACATCAGCAGCTGGAATAATAATTTCTGCAGAAGAAACTCCATAGTTTTCAATGAACACAACTTTCATGAATTTTGAAATTTCTGGATCATTATTAACTTGTGTTGCAACAGCATTAATAAGTTGAATAATCTTCTTTGCTAAATAATATGATGGAGCTGCTTTAGCACCAAAGATATATGTATGTGGTGTAATTCTAAATGAAGCATCATTTTTCATTTTCTTATAGAAGTACATAATTCTAAAGATATTCATCAATTGACGTTTATAAGCATGTAAACGTTTGACTTGAACATCAAAAATAGAATTTACATCAACGTCAATATTGTTATGAACTTTAATATATGTTGCTAACTTAACTTTATTATCAGCCTTGATTTCATTAATTCTATCTAAGACTTTCTTATCATTCTTAAATTCTAAGAATTTGACTAATTCGTCTGGATTTCTAATCCAACCATCACCAATTTTTGATGTAACTAAATCTGCAAGTTCTGGGTTTGCATTTAAGAACCATCTACGATGTGTGATACCATTTGTCTTGTTGTTGAATTTTTCAGGATATAAGTGATAGAAATCTTTGAATGTATCTCTACAGCAGATATCTGTATGTAACTTAGCAACACCATTTACTGAGAATACTGTGTGGATTGCTAAATTTGTCATATGAATCATGCCATCTTTAATAATCTTAACATTATTGATAAATTGATCATCATAACCTTTTGCTCTTAAATCTAAGATTGTTCTTCTATTAATTTCTTCAATGATCATATAGACACGTGGTAATAAATTTGAAACGTAGCTTACTGGCCATTTTTCAAGTGCTTCCGCCATAATTGTATGGTTTGTATATGCCATCATATGAGTAACTTGATACCAAGCTTCATCCCAGCCAAATCCATTTTCATCCATTAGTAATCTCATGATTTCAGGAATTGCTAAAATTGGGTGAGTATCATTTAATTGGAAAACAAATTTTTCACACATATTATTTAATGTGCCAAATCTTCTCTTATGACCTCTAATCATTGATTGTAAGCCAGCAGAAACTAAGAAATATTGTTGTCTTAATCTTAAAATACGTCCATGTTCTGTTGAATCATCTGGATATAAACCATGGCACAATTCCTTAATTGCACTTAAATAATCTGAGAATGATTGATTTTGTGGTAAATTTTCTTCAGATGGTTCTGCTGACCATAATCTTAATGTGTTAACGACTTTATTTTTATAACCGATAACTGGGACATCATAAGGAACAGCTTTTACGTGCATTGCATTTACAGTTCTGCTTCTGATGCATCCATCTGTATCTTGATATGTTTCAGCATTACCATAGAATTTGACTTCTACAGCATGTTTTGGTTTCTTAATTTCCCAAACGTTTGTATTTTGTAACCATTGATCTGGAACTTCGACTTGTTTTCCATCGACGATTTTTTGTTTGAAGAAACCATATTCATATCTAATACAGTTTCCATGTCCTGGATAACCTAAAGATGCAATTGAATCTAAGAAACAAGCAGCTAAACGACCTAAACCACCATTCCCAAGTCCTGCATCTGATTCTTGATTTTCAAGTTCGTGAATATCGATACCAAGCTTTGCTAAACCTTCTTTTGCCACTTGATATATACCTAAGTTTTGCATGTTATTTACTAATAAACGACCAATTAAGAATTCCATTGAGAAATATACTAATTGCTTTTCTTTATGATCCGTAACATAATCTTTAGATAATTTCCAATCTTCAGCACAAGCATCTCTTACCATAGTGCCAAGTACATCATAGAGTTCTGTGATGTGGCATCTTTTGTAATCAACACCATACTTTGTTATAGCTCTTTTTTCAAATTCCTTAACGAAATTTTCAGGGTTTTTAAACATGTTTTCCATAATTCTCTTCTATTTTCCTTTCATAACATCATTTAAAATCGAAATATGACAATAATATACTAATATTATTTCCTATCTTTTTTTAGCGCTTGCTGTTGTTTTCTTTTTTGTAGTAACTGCTTGAACTACAACATCTTTTGGCTCATCTGTTGCCACTTGTTTTGTGACATGTTTTAAAATGAGCGCACCGAATGAAGCGAGTTTAATTGTAATGTGATATTTTTGGTTGAAGCAATATCCTTCTTGGGCTTGTAAAGGTAAACCATTGTATTGGTTAAATCCACCATATACATCTTTATCTGAGTTAAAGATTTCGACATATTCACCAAGTTCAGTAACTCCGATATTGTAGCTTTCATAGAAGTAAGGAGTCATGTTATAAATAAAGATTAAACTTTCATCTCCGACTTGACGTTTAAAAGCATATATTGATTGGTCACGATTATCCGCCATTAACCATTGGAAATGAGCTTGGTTATGCTCTTCAAAATACATAGCTTTTTCACTTCTATAAATTAAATTCAAATCTCTAACTAAACGAGAGACTGAGTCATGAATTGGATATACCTTTAAATTCCATGGTAAAGATTTTGTTTCATTCCATTCATCAAATGAAGCAAGTTCATTACCCATGAAGTTCAACTTTTTACCAGGATGTCCCCATTGGTATGTATATAAGTTTCTTAATTGAGCAAATTTTTGATCATAATTTCCCCACATCTTATTGATAATAGTTCCCTTACCATGAACTACTTCATCATGTGATAAAGGTAACATAAAGTTATCAGAATAGAAATAAGCCATAGAGAATGTTAATTGATAATGGTGATATTTACGATAAATAGGATCTTTTCCATAATATTTTAACGTATCATTCATCCATCCTAAATCCCATTTATAGTCAAAACCTAATCCACCATATTCAAGCGGACGTGTAACACCGTTATAAGCAGATGAATCTTCTGCAATCAACATGACGTTTGGATGGAATAAATGCATTTTACCATTCATTCTCTTAATGAACTCTATCGCTCCCGCATTTTCGCCTCTTGAGCAATCTCCATGCCAATAAATTACATTAGAAATAGCGTCAAATCTAATTCCATCAAAATGGAAATAAGAAATAAAGAAGTTAACTGATGACATTAAGAATGATCTAACTGGATCTTTACCTAAATCAAATAAGTAAGAACCCCATTGTGATTTTTCAGCATCACCTTGTCCTTCATATAAGCATGAACCATCAAATTTTGATAGACCAAAATTATCAGTAGCAAAGTGAACGACAACAAAGTCAAGAATTACCCCGATTCCTGCTCTATGTAATCTATCGACAAAAGACATTAATTGTTTTGGATTACCGTATCGAGAATCAACTGAGAAAAATCCTGTTGCTTGATAGCCCCAAGAGCCATCAAATGGATATTGGGTAATAGGCATAATCTCAACATGAGTAAAACCATTTTCATGAATATAATTAATCAAATGATCAGCAATCTCTTCGTATGAAAGATATCTTCCATCTCTCATACCAAGCCATGAGCCAAGATGCATCTCATAAATTGACATAGGTTTATCAAAATTTCTAGTCATTTGATTCATATAATCCCCATCCATCCATGGGAATCCATTAATATCAAATATTTTAGAACAAGAACCAGGTTTATATTCACTGTAGAAAGCATATGGATCTGCTTTATCAATATAATTATTATTGCAGTCCAAAATATGATATTTGTATGTTTGATATTCTCTTAGTCCAGGAACAAATATTTCATATACACCAGTATCATCAATTTTGCTCATAACATGAACTCTTGGATCCCATCCATTAAATTCTCCAATTAATGATATTTGTTTAGCAAGTGGAGCATATACTCTAAATACCACCCCATCTTTGTCAAACATTCTGCAAAAATGAGCACCAAAATAATCAAATGCAGTAACAGATTGTCCATTTAAGAAATCATAAATTCTTAAGTCCATATAGAACCTCCTCACATAGATAATTTTATTGTAGCAAAAAAAGGAGTAGTTTCAAACAATAAATTACCCCTTATTCGCTTTTTTTCATCAAAGAAGGCTATTTTTATAGAAAAAATAATTTTTGTGAAAAATGAAAGCGCTTAATAAAAAAACCTTCTTCCACTAAGCAACCAAAAACTCGTTTTTCTCTTTACTTTATTTTATATATAGTCTAAAATTAGTACGATAGTTTAGGAGGAAGTAATATGTCAAAAATTATGGCTGTAAATGCTGGTAGTTCATCTTTAAAGTTTAAACTTTTCGAAATGCCAGAAGAAAAAGTAATTTGTTCTGGTATTGCTGATAGAATTGGTCACGAAGACGCTATCTTTGCAATTAAACCAGCAGGAAAAGAAAAAAATGAAACAATCTGTAGTATTCCAGATCATGCAGTAGCGGTTGAAATGTTGCTAGAAGCATTAATAGATGAAGGCATTGTTTCTTCATTAGATGAAATTAAAGGTGTTGGTCATCGTATTGTTCAAGGTGGTGCCTATTTCTCACATTCTGAAATTTTCGATAAAAAAGTTGAAGAAAAAATTGAAAGTTTAATTCCACTTGCTCCATTACATAATGGCGCTCACTTAATTGGATATCGTGCATTTAGAGATGCTTTACCAAATGTCAAGAACGTTGCAGTTTTTGATACTGCATTCCATCAAACTATGGAACCAGAAGATTATATGTATGCTTGCCCTTATGAATACTATGAAAAATATGCAGTAAGAAGATATGGCGCTCACGGTACATCTCATTTATATCTTTCTCAAAAAGCAGAAGCTTATTTAAAGGAAGGATCAAAAAGAAGAGTTATTTCATGTCACATTGGTTCTGGTGCTTCTTTATGTGCTATTAAGGATGGTAAATGTGTAGCTACATCTATGGGTTTAACTCCTCTAGCAGGTGTTATGATGGGTACAAGAACTGGTGATATCGATGGTTCAGTTATGCCATATTTAGTCAAACAAACAGGTAAAGACGCAGAAACAATTTATCAAGAATTTAATAAAAAATCAGGTCTTTTAGGTATTTCTGGTGTATCAAATGATACTCGTGATATCGAAAAAGCAGCAAGCGAAGGAAACGAAAGAGCAATTCTTGCAACTAAGATGTTTGCACGTAGAGTTGCCGATTATATCGGTCAATATTTTGTCCGTTTAGGTGGTTGTGACTTAATCGTCTTCTCTGCTGGTATTGGTGAAAACTCTGAATATTTTAGAAAAAAGATTTTAGAACAATGTTCAGAAGCTTTAGGCTTAGTTATCGATCAAGAATTAAACAATGTAACAATTAAAGGTAAAGAAGGTTTAATTTCTACTAGTGAATCTAAAATACCAGTCGTAGTAATCCCTACTGATGAAGAAGTTATGATTGCTCGTGATGTTGTTTCACTTGTAAAACCAAAGTAGTAACTATAATCTATTAACTAATCAGTGAGAATTTCTCACTGATTTTTTTTATAAAAAAACTTCCTTCACAAGGAAAGAAGTTAATCATTTTTAAGTTTAGCAATATATCTTTTAATTGGTGTACCTAATGTTCTAAATTTCTTTTCATATTCAGTAGGAGCATCAAAATCATCATCACCTAAATAATTGTATGTATATGAAACTAGTTCAAATGGTGATTCCTTTAAATATTCTAGTGAATCAATAAATAAAGGTTCATTATCTGTTTTAAAAATAAGTTTTCCATCTCTAGCAATAATATGAGCATACTCTTTTAATTTAGTAGGATAAGTTAAGCGTCGTTTTTGTTGACGTTTTTTTGGCCAAGGATCTGAAAAATTCAAAAATATAGATTGAAATTTAATACCATGTAATTCCTCAAAAATATATCCAATATCAGAGTTAACTAATAGGATATTATCTATATTTTCTGATTCAAGTTTTCGCACAATATAGGCAATAGCCATAGATTGCATTTCCACAGCTATAAAATGGTATGAAGGATATTTTTTTGCCATTTCGATAATAAAGTCACCTTTACCAGATCCAATTTCAATATAAAGATTTTCTTTTTTTATAAAGTTTTGGAAAATGTCTTCTTTTAATCTTTCGGGAGTGATAACTAAATCTAAATTTTCTTGAATTATCTTTTCACCCCAAGGTTTATGTTTTAGTCTCATATTACACCTACTTTAAATTGCCAAGTTCATAAATAGCACGAGCATAAATAGATTGTGAATCTAAGTAATCTGATATATGAATCTTTTCATTTGGAGAGTGAATATTATCTTCTCTTCCTGGGAAATGAGATCCAAAAGCAATAGTATTTTTGCTTTCTTTTGCATAAGTGCCTCCGCCAATAGTCATTATTGGAGTCTTTAAGTCACCCGTTTCTTCTTGATAAACTTTTAATAATGTTTGAATCATTGGTGAATTTGGATCCATTAATAAAACTGGCGATGAAGGACCAAATTGAACACTGCCTAGTCCAATCTTATTTATCTTATTTTCCACTTCCTTAACATCAACATTTTCAGGATAACGGAAGTTAATTACTAAGTTAAATTCATCATTTTCAAAATTAATTAATCCAGCATTATAAGTTGTTCCATGAAGATATTCACTTTCATAATAACAATTCATAAGTCTTCCTGTTGGTTCTAAATAGAAAGAAGCAAGTTGTTGTAATGATTCATTTTGGAATAACCAACCGATAAATTTTAAAAGTAATAA
>JALFBO010000173.1 GCA_022772105.1 Erysipelotrichaceae bacterium
AGGAGGAAAGACCAATATGGACTTAACATCTTCCTCACTTCTTCCTTTCTTTCATAAAAGGAAGATATATCATATAGATACTTTATTTATCACCCATGAAGATTATGATCATAGCGGAGAAAAGGAAAGACTTATTTCTTCACTAAGGGTCAAGGAAATAATTACTAATTCTTCTTCTTCATTTTATACTAAGGTAATCGGTGATATTAAAGTGACTAATCTTAATCATTATTATGTAAGTTACGATGATGAAAACAAAAAATCACTTGTTTTATATATAGAAATATATGATAAATCGATATTATGTATGGGGGATGCCCCAAGTGATATAGAAAAGAAAATAATAAAAGATTATCCTTCCTTACGTTGCACTTATTTAAAGGTGGGGCATCACGGTTCATCTACTTCCACTTGCCAAGAATTTGTACGCCTAGTTAAGCCGCAAGAAGCGATTATCTCAGTGGGAAAAAATAATTATTATGGTCATCCCGCTGATGAAGTTATTTCTATTCTAAAAAAAGAAAATATCAAGATTAGAATGACTTCGAGTGAAGGCACTATTCGTTATTCATTTATCAAAAAAATATTTTAAAAGAAAGTGTTAATTTATTGTGGTTTTTTTAGGATAAAAATGTACCACGCTGGATTAGGTATTTTTGTAAAGTTTTACCACTTACGGCTATGAGTATGCTAATAATTAATTGATTGAAAGATATCAGCTTTACATAAATATTATTTTAATAATATTTTTCTTGTATAGTAAATAAAAAAACTATATACTAATTTTGTGATATGGATTTTGCATAAACATATTACAAAGACTCATTTAGGATATTTATAAAGTGGGCAAAAGAAACCCACTTTTATTTTGGTAAAGGAGGGATATCGATGAGCGAGTTATTATTAGATAAGATTAGAGAAATTCTTGAACCTATTATTAACGACCAAGGCTTACTTTTAGATAATTTAAAGTATGTCAAAAAAGGAAGAGAATATTATCTTGAAATCTACGTTGAAAAAGAAGACGATGTAACTACTTTAGATGAAGTATGTGCTGTTTCTGATCTATTATCTAAGAAACTAGATGAAGTTGATTTAATTCAAGATAACTATGTTCTTGATGTATCTACTTCCGGCGCGGAAAAACCTATTAAAGATTTTTCTTTGTTTCCAAAATATGTCGGTAAATATGTTTTTGTAAAACTAAGAAATCCTGTTAATGGAAAGAATGATTATACAGGCACTCTTGAAAGTGCATCTAGTGAAAAAATAGTTCTTTCCTATAAGGAAAAGACAAGAACAAAAACTGTCGAATTACAAATTGATAATATCACTAGGTCAAATCTAGCAATTAAGTTTTAATAGGGAGGAAAAAAATGTTAGATACTAAAATGCTCTTAGGAGCACTTGATGAACTTGAAAACAGAGGGGTTTCTCGTGAAATCACTATTCAATCATTAAAGGAAGCATTTCAATCAATTTTTAAAAAGAAAGATTTCGTTGATGAAAGAATTCAAGTTGATATCTTACCAGAAGAAGGACAAATTAATATTTATTCTATTAAGAAAGTTGTCGAAGAAGTTAATGATGATGCATTAGAAATTGAATTAGAAGAAGCATTAGAAACTAATAAAGATGCAAAAATTGGAGATGATTATTTCAAAAAGATTGAATTAGATTCATTTACCAAACAAGATGCATATAAATTTAAAGCTATATTAAAGCAAAAGATTAAAGAAGCAGAAAAAGCTGCAATTGTTGATGCTTATTCTGATAAACAAGGAGAACTTATTTCTGGTGTAGTTGAAAAGATTACTGATAATTCTACATTTATTAATATTGGTAGAGTAACAGTAGCTTTAAACAACAGACATAAAATCGGTGATGAAACATTTACAGTAGGACAAACTATAAAAGTACATCTTTCTGAAGTTTCTTCTGCAGTTGGAGGACCTCAACTTCAAGTGTCTCGTGCTGATTCTGGCTTCTTAAGAAGACTATTTGAAGCAGAAATTACTGAAATTTATGAAGGTTATGTCGAAATTAAAGACATTGCTCGTGAAGCTGGTGAAAGAAGTAAAGTTTCAGTTTACTCAAAGGATAGAAACATCGATCCAATTGGTGCTTGTATTGGTCAAGCAGGAACAAAAATTCAAAGAATTTGTCAACAAATTGGAAGAGAAAAAATTGATATTGTTCAATATCATGAATTACCAGGCTTATTCATCGCAGAAGCTTTAAAACCTGCAACAGTTCTTGGCGTTGCTGTAAATAATGAAAATAAATCAGCAATCGCGGTTGTTAAAGATGGTGATTTACGTGTTGCTATCGGTAAAAAAGGAATCAATGTTTTACTTGCAGTTCGTTTAACTGGTTGGAAGATTGATATTAAAGAATTAACTACTGCTTTAGAAGAACATATTGCTTACACATCACTTGATGAACTTAATCGTCAAGAAGAAGAAATGATTCTTTCTAGACAAAGAGATGAAATTGTTAAGGCTGCTCAAGAAGAATCTAATAGTGTAGTTGAATCAGTTGAAGAAAATGAAACTGGAGAAGTTAGTGAAGACTTAGCACAAGAAGAAAAGAAACAAGAGGTTGAACAAGTTCAAGAAGAAGAGAAAGAAAACGTTGTTCAAGAAGAAGCTGTTACTCCTACTAAACAAGAAGTTAAATTCGAAGATGAAAAGGTTGAATTAAAACCAGTCTTTATGCAAGCAAAAGTTTCTCTAGATGAACTTGAAAAACAAATTGAAGAAGAAAAGAAAAAGAATAAAAATCAACCAAAACCTAAAAAGTATAAGAAAGAAGAATACGAAGAACCTAAGAAAGAAGAAGTTGTTGAAAAAGTTGATAGAAACAACTACATGGAAGTCGAATATACTGAAGAAGAACTTGAAGAAATTGAGAACCAAGAAGCGGAAGATGCACCAACATATGATGATGACATCGACTACGATGAATACGATAAGTATTATGAAGACTAATCAAGGACAAAATATTCTATGAAAAAAATACCTGTTAGAAGATGCATAGCTACTGGTGAATCTTGTCCTAAAAAAGATTTATTAAGGGTTTGTAAAAATAACGCTGGGGAGGTTTTCTTTGATTATTCTTCTAAAGCTAATGGAAGGGGAGCATATATTAAAGCAAGTGAAGAAGCTTTACAAATTGCTAAAAATAAAAAGTGTCTTGAAAAAGCTTTAGAATGTGAAATTCCAGAAAAAGTTTACGAAGCGTTATTAAAGGAAATAAATGCAAGAAAAAATTAAAAATATGATTAGATTTGCCATTAGAGCAAGAAAGTATGCTCTTGGAGAAACTATTATCTCTACTTGCTCTAAAGGTAATGCAATCAAATTGGTTCTTATCGCTTCTGATGCTTCAGAAGCAAGTAAAAAAAAGTATTGTGATAAATTAACATACTATAAAATTAACTATGTCATTTATTCGACAAAAAATGAATTAGGTGATTTGTTAAATAAAAATGAAATATCTGCTTTTGCTATAAAAGATGCAAATATAGCAAAGCAAGTTTATAAGCTAATAAAGGAGGGTGATTGATATGGCATATAACAATAAAAATAACAAAGGCAATTCCCGTCTTTCCAATGGACCTAAATATGATCCAAATCACAAAAGAGGTACACCAACTAATAACGTTAAAGGCGGTGTATTCGTTTATACGGGTTCGATCACAGTATCTGAACTTGCTAAACAATTAAACCAAAGTGTTTCTGATATTTTAAAATATTTATTTTTAAATAAAAAAATAATGGCAACACTTAACACTACATTAGATGATGAAATAATTGGTGAATTATGTTTAAATTATGGATATGATTTTAAGAAAGAAAAACTAATTGAAGAAGAAAATTTCGAACAATTAGAGATTGTTGATGATCCAAAAGATTTAGAAGAAAGGCCTCCAGTTGTTGTCATCATGGGACACGTTGACCATGGTAAAACTACTCTTATTGATACGATAAGAAATTCGCATATTGCTGATGGAGAAGCAGGCGCTATTACGCAAGCTATCGGTGCTTATCAAAAGGAAATTCAAGGTAAAAAGATTACTTTCTTAGATACTCCAGGTCACGAAGCATTTACTGCGATGAGAGCACGTGGTGCATCTGTTACTGATATTGCTATTATTGTTGTCGCCGCAGATGATGGAGTTATGCCTCAAACTAAAGAAGCAATTGACCACGCACGAGCTGCTAATGTCTCTATCATTTGTGCAATTAATAAAATTGATAAACCAACAGCAAATGTGGAAAAAGTTAAAGAAGAATGTATGCAATTTGGTCTAATACCAGAAGAATACGGAGGAGATGTTATCTTTAAAGAAATATCCGCTAAGAAAAATATTGGTATTGATGATTTACTTGAAACAGTTCTTGTTGTTGCTGAGTTAAAGGAATTAAAAGCAAATCCAAAACGTTATGCAATGGGTACAGTTATTGAAGCTCAACTTGATAAAAATGAAGGTGCAAAAGCTACTTTACTAGTACAAAATGGTACATTAAAAACTGGTGACTCAGTTGTTATTGGTAATACTTATTGCCGTGTTAGAAAAATGGTCAATGAATATCGTAAGGTGTTAAAGGTAGCAGGACCTGCTACACCAGTGGTTGTAACTGGTATTGAAGGAGTTCCTCAAGCAGGTGATCGTTTCATGGCTTATGAAGACGAGAAAATCGCGCGTAACATCGCTTCTAAACGTGCCTTAAAAACAAGAAACGAAGAAATGCAAAAGACATCCGCGATGACTTTAAACGACTTATATGATCAAATTCATAATGGAGAAGTTAAAAATATTAATCTTATCATTCGTGCTGATGTTCAAGGATCGGTTGAAGCTATTAAATCTTCTTTAGAAAAGATTGATGTTGAAGGAATAAAGATTAATATTATTAGAGCTACTGCTGGTTCTATTACGCAATCAGATGTACTATTAGCTAGTGCATCAAACGCTATTATTTATGGCTTTAATGTTAGACCAGATGCTGCTGTAAGACAAAAAGCAGAGGAAGAAAAAGTAGAAATTAGATTACATTCTATTATTTATGCTTTAATTGAAGAACTTGAAGAAGCTATGAAAGGTCTTCAAAAACCT
>JALFBO010000179.1 GCA_022772105.1 Erysipelotrichaceae bacterium
GTCTCGTAAACAAATGCGTCACCTGTGAATAAATAATTCATGGTATTCAAAGGTAAGACAATTGCACAAGTTTGTTTACCACTATTGTATGTGATAAGGGCATTGTATTCTTTAGAAAAACTATCCTTAGCATAGAATTTATTAATGCTGTTCCAATTTTCCTCGTCAATATCCCTTTCAGCAGTCACTTGAGCGGCAATAGGGACAAATCCATAAGAAAGCTTTCCATCATATTCAGGACGCTTTTCTAATTCGTAATCAATAAAGTCATAAAGTAAATTCTTTCCTCTTGGTAATTCAGAAACATTTTCAGTTTTAGTTTTTTCTTCAGTAAACCAAGTATTTAAGTCCTCTTTGACAATTGTTGCTTCCGCTAAAGCTGTATTCTTATTACCATAGCTGATATAAGCCATAACAGAAGGAATAACAATCGCAGTAATAATACCGATAATTGCTATTACAATAACAAGTTCAAGAAGTGAGAAACCATTTTTTATTTTTTTGCGCATAAAAACACTCTCCTTTTTGCATGGTTTAAGTATAATTTCATTATACTCAAAAGTATTTTTTTTGGCGTAACTTTGTCTCCTTATGTCACAATTTTTTTAGTACATCAAAAAAAGAAGGGTAAATATATATATTTACTCTCCTTTTAATTCAAACAATATATCTCTTAATTCTGCAGCTCTTTCAAAGTCTAAATTTTTCGCTGCTTCTCTCATTTCTTTTTCTACTTCTTTGATTGTTTTTTCCTTCTCACTTCTTGTCATCTTTGCCTTTTTATGAGCATTTTCATCTAGAGGTTTATCGGCAATATGAAGTGGAGGTCGAACTTCTTTGATAATTGTTTTTGGAATAATACCATGCTCTTTGTTATAAGCGCTTTGTATCGCCCTTCTTCTATTAGTTTCAGAAATTGCTGATTGCATAGAATCTGTCATCTTTTTAGCGTACATAATGACCCTTCCTTCAGCATTACGAGCAGCTCTACCAATTATTTGAATTAACGAGCGTTCACTTCTTAAAAAACCTTCTTTATCAGCATCTAAAATGGAAATTAAAGAAACTTCTGGTATATCTAAGCCTTCACGAAGAAGATTGATTCCCACTAAAACATCATACTTACCTTTTCGAAGTTGATAGATGATTTCTGTTCTTTCTAAAGTCTTAGTTTCGTTATGAAGATAAGCGACTTTATAGCCTCTTTCTTTTAAATATTCAGTTAAATTCTCTGCATCTTTAATCGTTAAAGTAACAACCATAACTCTTTCTTTTTTAGCGATTACTTTGTCAATTTCACCCACTAAATCATAGATAGGATTATCAGCATCTCTTACTTCAATAAGAGGATCGAGTAAGCCAGTAGGACGAATGATTTGTTGAACAATTTCTCCACCAGTTTCATTTAATTCAAAGTCTCCTGGAGTTGCAGAAGTACATATACAATTGTTAATTTTGCTATAAAATTCATCAAAATTTAGTGGTCTATTATCTAAAGCGGAAGGTAATCTAAATCCGTATTCTACTAGTGTTGTCTTTCTTGCTCGGTCACCATTAAACATACCTCTTATTTGAGGTAAAGATACATGTGATTCATCAACCACTAGTAAAAAATCAGATGGAAAATAATCAAAAAGAGTATATGGCGTGCTACCTGGCGGACGATTATCAATATGACGAGCATAGTTTTCAATACCTGAACACATTCCAAATTCTAAAAGTTGTTCCATGTCATAACGAGTCCGTTGATCAAGCCTTTCTTCCTCTAAAAGCTTTCCTTGTTCGTGGAAAAAATTTAGTCTTTCGACAAGTTCTTCTTTAATTGATGACACTGCTTTTTTAATACGTTCTTGAGTTGATGCGTGCTCATGAGCAGGCATAATTGGGAATGCCTCGTAGCGGTGAATAAGTTCACCTGTTAAAGAATCGACAAGGTGTATTGCTTCAATGGTATCCCATTCATCAAGTAAAATGCGTAAAATCGCGTCTTTTTCAAAAGCTACGCATATCTCAAGTACATCTCCATTAAAGCGGAATGAACCAGCACTTAAAGATAAATCATTTCTTACATATTGACTAGCTATTAATTGTAAACCAACTTTTTTTCGATCAATTTCATCTCCTACTTTTAAGACAAATACCATTCTTCGATATTCATCTGGATCTGATAATCCATAAATCGAAGCAACAGAAGCTACTAC
>JALFBO010000192.1 GCA_022772105.1 Erysipelotrichaceae bacterium
TTCGATACAAAAAACGACTGGAACGCCATCATATTTTAAAGTATTTCCAGTATCGAAATAGGCATTAAATAATGCTTTTTTATCATTTTTTTGAATAATTGCATTTACTTTATAATTACCAAGGCGATACACCTTATCCACAAAAATAGTGGCACATATTAATGCAAGAAAAAATATCGGTACTATCAAAGCATATAAAATGCCTCTAGGCTTAGTGATGACAATAAGATAGTTTTTAAAAGTAAGACCATTTGAGAATAAATAAAGAACTATTTCTAAACCAAAATAGCAAAAGAAAAATAATATGAATGCACTTTTATACTTGTCTTTAAATATAATTTTGATATAAATTCCATTAATAAAAACAATTATTATTAGTGATATGAAACTTAAAGTATAAATGAGTAAAATAAATATAGAATTGATTATAAATATAAATAGATATGATATCTTTTTTATTTCTATATTTAATATAGTCTTTGCAAAAAATAACGAAGTAAGTCCCATACTACCAAGAAGTAAAACACTTAAATCCATATATATATTCATTTTATCACCAATAAAACTTTAAAATGAAAAAAGTGCGAATCGTGTCGCACTTTCATAAATTATAAATTTTATTAATATTCGTTATCTTGATTGAAATCATCTTGTGATAAGCCTTCATCATTATTTTGGTTTTCACTAGACGAAGAATCTTCTAAATCTAATAAGAAACTTGGTAGGATTGAATCAGTTTCAGGAACAGTCTCTTCTACAACAGGAGCAACTTCTTGTTCGCGAACAATCTTTTTGATAGTAGTTACATCATCTTCTGGAACATAGTCAGAATCAAAATCAGTAGCAATAACAGAGATAAGCATTTGATCGTTTAACTCAGGATTTTGTTGTACACCAAATATGATGTTAACATCAGCGCCAGCTGCTTCTGTAATATATGTAATAGCATCTTGAGTTTCATCAAGAGTAACACCAGACCCACCAGTCACATTAATAATAGCGGAGTGAGCTCCTTTAATGGATGCTTCTAATAATGGAGAAGCAATAGCGTTTGTTGCAGCATCAACTGCTTTGTTAGGGCCTGAACCCATACCAAAACCGATTAATGCAACACCTTTATCTAGTAATGTAGCTTTAATATCCGCAAAATCAAGATTAATTAAACCAGGTAATAAAATTAAATCAGTAATAGTTTTTACAGATTGAGCTAAGACACGATCAGATTCATGGAATGCATCTGCAATAGATTTATTTCCATTCATCATCATAAGTTTATCATTTGAAACAATAATAATTGAATCTACTTCTTCCTTAAGGGCCGCTAAACCTTCCACTGCTTTAGCTTTACGTGAATTACCTTCAAAACCAAATGGACGAGTAACAATAGCGATGGTTAAAGCACCTGCTTCACGAGCAACTTTGGCAATTACTGGAGAAGCACCGGTTCCAGTACCTCCACCCATACCAGCAGCGATAAACACCATATTAGCGCCTTGAACGATCTCTTTTAAATCTTCAATTGAAGATTCGGCAGCTTGACGTCCAATTTCAGGATTTCCTCCTGCTCCTAAACCTTTAGTAAAATCTTTACCCAAAACATAACGATGTTCTGCTTTTGATGTTGCTAAAGCTTGGGCATCAGTATTAACAACCCAGAAATCAATACTTTTAATTGATTCCTCTATCATTTGGTTAACTGCATTATTACCTGCACCACCAACACCAATGACTACGATTTTTGCATATGATTCAAATGCATCAAAATTAAATTCTTGCATAACTTACCTCTTTTCTATAATTCTTCTTCGATACGATACGATGTAGTATTACCTTTACTATTCTTCGCTTTTTCGTTTCCAACACGAGAAACACTAGTTTTTATATATGAATCTTCATCTTTTTTTGATAAATATTTATCAGCATAACTGATCATTCCTAAACAATTTTGGAATGACTTATCTCTAGCGCCAAAACTATATGGATTAAAATCTAAAACTTGTATACCTTGTACTTTTTGTTCTATCAAACTCTTTAAGCCATATAATTTAGATCCTCCTCCAGTTAAGATGATTGGATTGATAGTATGATCTATGCTAGACCATGCATTTATTTTATTTCCAATTGAGGAGATTAATGGATCAATTGCTTCTTGAATAACGGAGGAGATATCTCTTATTGAATATTTTTCAAATACCGGACATTTAAACGATGGTTCAATATCCATACCATATTTTTCTTTTAACATTTTTGCATCTTTAAATGAAAGGCGAAGTTTATCGCTTAAAGATTGGGTTATCTTATCTCCCCCAAAATTAAAGCACGCATTTTGTACGATTAATCCACGATTAATCAATGTTAAAATAGAAATTTTTGCTCCTATATTTAACAAATAATAGGCGCTTGGTATACGTTCATTTTTTGGAAGATACATAGATGCAGCAAGTGGAGATATCACTACTTGTCTTACATTTAACGATGCATCAGTACAAGCTTTTATATAACCATCAACAAGCTTATTTTCAAGTCCATAAATAGAAGCATGCACCGTTAGTTGAGAAGATATCTTTCCAAGTGGTGGTTCATATAAAGTTTCGTTGTTGTTTAAAACATATTTGTAAGGAATCACATCGACAACACGTGTCGTTTCATTAAATTTAATTTTTCTAAGTTGTGAAAGACAATTATTAATATCATGTTGAACGATGCGATTATTTATGTCAATTGTGGTACATGTCGTACTTTCTCTTGCAAAGCATAACCCCATAGGTGGAACCGCTAAAACAACCTCCTTAATTTTTATCTTTAAAGCATCATTTGTAGAACTAATAACGTTCTTTATCGCCATTGTTAATGCATCAGAAGTTTCTACATAACCATCTTTCAAGGCATCGACATTTGTTTCTACAGCATGTAAAACTCTAACTAATC
Organism: Erysipelotrichaceae bacterium; assembly: GCA_022772105.1. GTDB lineage: Bacteria > Bacillota_I > Bacilli_A > RFN20 > CAG-449 > UBA3210. The sequence goes on from JALFBO010000192.1 coordinate 2,929, forward strand.
CCTCGTATACAAATCCATATACGAGCCTTACGGCTCTTGAGCTTATCTCTAAAGCACAAAAGTGCTTATTTGTTTGTTCATTTTCCATAATACCTCCCTTATCTCTTTAATTTTTTTCACTACTAGAAGTATCCATATCTAGAGAATAAGTATAATCATTTTGGTTATACCTAACAATAATTGAATAAAAATCTTTGTCTAAAAGATCACTATCTACCGAAACTTTTGAGAATAATTTACACTCTTCTTTATTCATAAAAGAATCAAATGCTTTAAAAATATCATCGATATGTTGTTCAGAAAATAATTCAGTGAATGTGGTAATATCATTATCGAAATCATCAAAAAATTTAATTCGATAATAATAATTTTCATTTCCAGAATATAGATAAACACAATCCCAATATTCATCTTCTATATCAAAGAATGCAATCTTTTGTTTTGCCTTTTCACTTGCGTGAATCCAAATAGCATTGAAATGTTCTAATTGTTTGTTGCGAATTTCTGTTGGATTAAAATCAGCTCTATAAGTTTTATCTAAATTACTTACAAGAAAAGAACCATAAAGTTCATTATTTTTCATTTCTTCGGTAACTACTTCACCATTAGATAAATAAATCTTCCCGTCATAATTACAAAGAGGAGCAATCTCTTCAATTTTAATTTTTAGTCCAAAGAAATCACATTTTACTTTAGATTTTTCAATCAAAGGATGACTAGTTAAAAGTTCTTCCACTTCCTTAGTGTTAATTGAATATAATGAAGTTTTTTTATTTAGATGGGCAATTTCTAAAATGTCTGAAGAAGTAAAGTAAATATTTCCTTCAAGTTTAAAATTAGAGACTTGACTTACTGGGGCAAAGAAATACAAAGCAACCATACAAAAAACCAAAGCTATACATGCTAACTTAGCAATAAAAACTGTCTTAGCTTTGTTTTTACGTATAATAAGTTTTTCTTCAAAAGTTATTTTTGAATCTTTCTTCATCCACTTTTCCCCTGTTATTCAATAATTTCAATTTCCTTTTGTAAATCAAAACCTAATTTATTATATAATAATAAACTAGTGCTTTCAATGAGTTTTAAGATATTTTCATATGGCAAAGAGGATGATACAAGTAAAAAATTACCGTGGATAGAAGAAAACTCACAATGATATAGATTTATTTTGTTTTTCCATTCTTTTTGTATCATCTTTCCTAAAGGAAAAAAATTAATATTTTGAAAAGTTGAACCTAAAGATTTAAAAGAATAGTCTTGAGTAGTTAATTTCTTAGTTTCATAATAACTTTTTAATGGTTTTATATCGTGTCTACTTGTTCTTTTTTTAAAGTAAGCTTTGTAAATAAAAAAATTTTCTTCTTTTAATGAAGAATCATGATATGAAAAAATGATTTCTTCCTTTTTTATTATCTTAAATTTTCCTTCTAAAGTCATCACTTCTATAAATAATAAATCGTGAGATATTGCCTTACCATAACTTGATGCATTTGTTACTATTGCCCCTGAAAGAAGTCCTGGTATTAAAGAAAATTGATAAAATGAAGAAATGTTGTATTTAAGTGAAAAAGAAGCCAAAAATGATAAACTAACTCCGCATTCACATACGATAAAATCATCTTCTATTTCAATATTTTTTCCTAAGTATTTTACAAAAAAAGTATCGCTATAATCAAAGGAAAATAATGTGTTAGTTGTATTACCAATAAAGCGTATTTTTTTCTCTTTTAATATGATTTCTTTAACTTTATTAATATCGCTAGTTTCTAGAAATCCTTTTACAAATCCTCCTACTTTGATATAAGATACATTCTTAATATTAAAAAAGTTGTTATCAATCATATTTTTTTATTTCCTCAAGAATAGTTTCACAAGAATTGATTTCTTTTTTGTTTAAATGCTTCTTATAGATAGAATAACGATATTCTTCATTTTCAAAGAATGAAATTGCGTTACTAATTGAGTTTACATCATAATCTTTTTCCTTAATAATGTAACAATAATCTTTTAAAAATAAGGCATTTTTCTCTTGATGATTTCTTTTTACGTAGGGAGAAGGAACTACCACAAAAGGGATACGTGTTTTCATAATTTCTATTAAAGTTGTTGCTCCTCCTCGAGTAAAAATTAAATCGAAATTATAGATATCTTTTTCACTATCTAAGAAAGGAATGAAGTGTTCATCATTCACTTCATCATTTACTCTTTTCCCTTTCACAATAGTGACATTATATTTTTTATTAATTTTAGTAAATTCCAATGTCTTTTTTAATAAAGAAGAAGAACCTAAAGACCCAAAAATAAAGAGAATATTTTCAATCTTTTTCTTAAAATTAACACTTCTAAAGCGATCTGCACTAGGAGAGGAAGCATATAAAATCTTTTTTCCTTCTATAGGAAAAGAAGAAAATAATTTCTTACAAAATGGATAACATAGTAGATTAGAATCTCCCATAACTACATTTTGTTCGTGGATAAATAAGTTTTTAGGATGAAGAAAATAAGTAACATAAAAAGATATAAATCCACCAAAAACGATAGTTAT
>JALFBO010000006.1 GCA_022772105.1 Erysipelotrichaceae bacterium
TCTTCATCAGATTTAACTCTTGGTATTGGTACTGGTGCTTCTAAGGCTTTATATTCCGCACAAATTAACTCTGGTTCTACAAATCCAATTTTATTCACTGCTGTCACTGATGCAGTTGCCGCAGAACTTGTTGAATCAAATGAAAATTCAGGAAACTATATTACTGGTACATCTGATGCTAACCCAGTTGAGGCTCAAATCTCATTGATTAAAGAATGCTTACCTGATGCTAAAAAAATCGGTATTATTTATACTCAATCTGAAGTAAATTCTGAAGTCCAAGCTAATGAAGCAAAAGCGGAAGCAGAAAGACAAGGTTTAACTGTTGAAGTAGCAACATGTACCGATTCTTCTGATATTTCTTCTGTTGCTCTTGATCTATGTGGAAAAAAAGAAATCGATGCTTTATATATTCCAACTGACAACAACATTGCGGCAAATATGAAAGCTATTAAGAGTAACCTAGATACATATCATGTTTTATGCGTTGCAGGAGAAGAAGGAATGATGAGTGAAGGAGGTCACGTTACTCTTTCTGTCTCTTATTTCGATTTAGGTAAAAAAGCTGGCGAAATGGCAGCAAAAATAATGAAAGGTGAAAAGAAGCCAAATGAACTTCCAGTAACAAAAATGAGCAAGGAAGAATGTAATTACGTTATGTGTACCGCTAATTTAAAAGATGCTAAAATCACACTTCCTGAGTCCGTTTTAGCAAAATTTACTGATGTAGAAGCTAAATAGGTGCACTCATGAACTATATATTTGATTTATTATTAAATATTCTTACTTCAGGGTTACCATGTTGTCTTCTTGCTCTTGGTATATTTCTTACTTATAGACTATTAGATTTTGCGGACTTAACTGCTGAAGGAAGTTTCCTAATGGGTGGAGCAGTATGCCTTACCTTAATTGTAAAAGGAGTAGATCCCTTTACTTCTACAATTATAGCTTTTATTGCTGGAGCAATATGTGGAATTATTACCGGTTTACTTAACACTTGTTTAAACATACCCAAGTTACTTTCAGGTATTATCACAATGACTGCTACAGCATCAATTGCTTTACTTATCATGGGATTTACAAGTTCTAAAAGTCCTTTTACAAACTTAGTTACCCTAAGCAACAAGGATAATACGATATATTCCATTTTTTATGGAGGAGTAATTCCCAATCAAGTAGTGGAAAGTATTGTAATGCTTATTGTTGTTGTCCTATTTAATTCTTTAGTTTATTTCTTCTTTGGAACTGAATATGGTATGGCTATAAGAGCTACCGGAATGAATGAACAAATGGCTCGTTCACAAGGAGTTAATTCCAAACTTGCTACAATTGTGTGCGTATCTTTATCTAATGCACTGATTGGTCTTGCTGGCGCCCTATTTGCACAAGATTCTCGTTCTATGGATGTTAAAACAGCTTCTGGATTCTTGGTTATTGGTCTTGCATCTATTTTAATAGGCGAATCCATATTTGGTAAACGCTCTTTCAAGAACTGGATTATCTCTGTTTCTTTAGGAGCCGTGGTATATTTTGTTATCATCAATGTGGCAATTGCTTTAGGATTCCCTACTCAATTAAAGAATTTATTATATGCTCTATTAATTACCATTGCTTTATGTATTCCTTTAATTAAATCATTATTTTCTCTTATCAAAAAGAAAATTGTAACGAAAGGAGAAAATGAAAATGCTTAAGATTGAATCTATTACCAAAACATTTAATATCACAGGCAATGAGGAAGATACTCGTATTGCTCTTGATAATATTTCTTTACATATTAAAGAAGGAGAATTTGTCACTATCATTGGAGGTAATGGCTCTGGTAAATCAACATTAATGAATTTGATTTCGGGTGTTTTTCCTCCCGATAAAGGACATATCTTAATTGATGGAGAATGTGTTGATAAATTATCAGAATATAAAAGAGCAAAATATCTAGGACGTGTTTTCCAAGATCCAAACCTTGGAACCGCGCCTCAAATGTCCGTATTAGAAAATATGGAATTAGCATTAAGAAGAGGCTCCAAAAGAAGCATCTTTAAATGGGGGTTCAAAAAAGAACATAAAGCTATGTTCATCGATTTAATAAAAGACTTAGGACTAGGACTAGAATCTCGTTTAGAACAAAAAGTTGGTCTTCTTTCTGGAGGTCAACGCCAAGCAGTCACCTTACTTATGGCAACTTTGCAACGTCCAAAAATTCTTCTTCTTGATGAACATACAGCAGCATTAGATCCTAAAACATCACGCATCGTCTTAAATTTAACGGAAAAAGTAGTTAAAGAACAAAAATTAACCACAATCATGATTACTCATAATATGAAAGATGCAATTAAATACGGTAATCGTTTAATTATGCTTCATGGTGGTCATATTCTTTACGATGTAAGTGGTGAAGAAAAACAAAAATTGCTTCCAGAAGATTTATACAAAAAATTTGATGAAGCAGATATTGCTCAAGAACAAGCATAGAAAAAAGGCTGAAGAAACAATCGATTATGATTTGTTTTCAGCCTTTTTAAATGCTTTAAAATTTAAGAATTGTTTTAATTTTTTCAAAAGTTACTTTATTACCGATAGAAAGAGTGATTTTACCAGCGTGTGAATTTAATTTATGATTCATAATATCTACTGATGCCTTAGTTATTTGCTCATCTTCATAATTTGCGCCATAACCTGCATTAAATATATATCCACCTAATTCACGAATATAATTATCTTTATCAAAGGTATCATATACTCCACCTTCTATCTTTTCACAATTGCTTGTTCCTTCAATATTAATAAAGGATGAAGATACAATTGTTTCATCTTCAGAAGATGTAGTGTTAATACAATAAGTTGAATTAACTAAATACGCTTCTACTAATGGTGAAGAAGAAGTACAGTACTTAACTTTATAATTTTTATAAGAACTTAGTTCTTCTTTCACGCTTCCTTCACCGATAAGAACAAAATCGTAATAATCATCTGGGAAAGATGTTGTCTCTTTTACCGATATTACAATCGCAGGCGAAGAAGCTTTGCCTTGCACAGTAATTTGTCTTCTTACGCCTTTTTCATTTGGTAAAGTAAATATTGTTTCGCTAAATAATTTTTCACCATTATAATGATAAGCATTATATTTATAATTATTTAAAGAAATTTTATCTGGACTTTCATATTTAGCAATAATATAATCTCCAGGATCAGTAATGCTAAATAGATTAATACCTTGTTCTAAAGAAACACCCAATTTTATTGTATCAGGTTTCCAATATACCACACTTGGTTTTGTTTCTAACTTAACCAAAAGTAGTTCATCTTCATAATAAGTATTTGTTGGTGTTACATGGGTATCAGATAAATACAAATAATTTCCATATAGAGCATAGTCATTGATCTCTGTATAGTCATATATAAATCGATCATAAATATTCTTGGATGTGTTTTGGGATTTATCATTTATGCATATGATATCATCGCTACCATCACTTAAATTAGTCTTTACAAAATCGACAATAGAAGTAACTAGCAAGAATGTAAAGTAAGATAAAAGTAAAGCATTGATTACGATAAGAACCGCTCTTATTCTTTTTCGTTGCGTTGCTTTGATAACCAATTTATCTTCTTGCAATTTTTCAACAATTGGATCTGCCATACCCATCTATTCCCTTCTTTAAATCTTTTATATTACTAATATAACATATTTTTATAAGTTCTTGTATATGGTTGTACATCACGGATATTAGTTATGCCACTTAAGTACATTACAAGACGATCGAATCCGATGCCAAATCCAGCGTGTTTGCAACCGCCATATCTTCTTAGATCTAAATACCATCCATAAGCATCCATATCCATGTTTGCTTTTTCCATCTTTGCTTTTAAGACATCATATCTTTCTTCTCTTTGAGACCCACCGACAAGTTCACCTACTGCTGGAACTAATAAATCACAAGCAGCAACTGTCTTGCCATCATCATTTTCTCTCATATAGAAAGATTTAATTTCTTTTGGATAGTTGATAAGGAACAATGGTCCTTTAACTACTTCTTCAGTTAAATAACGCTCATGTTCTGATTGTAAGTCCATGCCCCATTCAATTTTATTTACATCGAAATGATGTCCATTAGCAACTGCTTTTTTAAGAATTTCAATTGCTTCAGTATACTCCATCTTCTTAAATGGTGTGTTTAATACGTGATTTAATCTATCTAGTAGCGTTTTATCGACGAAATTATTAAAGAATTTCATCTCTTCTTCGCAATTTTCCAGAACGTATTTAATGCAATAAGTAACGCAATCTTCAATTAAAGACATATCATCATCTAAGTCAGCGAATGCAATTTCTGGTTCAATCATCCAGAATTCAGATGCATGTGTTCTTGTATTTGATTTTTCCGAACGGAAAGTAGGACCAAATGTATAAACATCTCTAAATGCCAAACAGAATGATTCAACATGGATTTGTCCAGATCCTGAAAGCAACGTTTTTCTTCCAAAATAAGCATCATCTTTATCTTTTGTAGTAACATGGAACATGTCATCGCCTTCACAAGTAATACCTGTCAATACTGGTGTATGTACGTAAACAAATCCTTGGTTTTGGAAAAATTCATGTATAGCCATGGAAAGAACACTTCTTAATCTAAATACTGCGTTAAATGTATTTGTTCTTGGTCTTAAGTGTTGAATTTCTCTTAAATATTCAAATGAATGTCTCTTCTTTTGTAAAGGATATGATTCATCTACATCACCCTCTAATTCAATAGAAGTAACTTGCACCTCAAAAGGTTGTTTTGATTCAGGAGTTAAAATAAATTTTCCCTTAACATCTAAAGCTGAACCTGTTAGATAATGAGATACTTTATCAAATTCTTCGTCTCCTAAAATATTTTTGTCGTATACCAATTGGATATTTTTAAAATATGTGCCATCATTTAATTCAATAAAACCGATTGATCCATTATTACGATTAGTCTTTACCCATCCTTCTAATTCAATCTCTGTAATTGAATCTAAATTAATTCGATCGCCATAGTTGAATGTTTCGAATAATTCGCGAACTGTCTTAAATTCTTCCATAATAATTACCTCCTAGTTTTAATTTCTATGTGCCTTTTATTATATAATAAAAAAATGTAAAGTAGAAATCATTTCACGAAAAATTAATTATAATTAGAACATTTTTATGATTCATGATTATTTTTTAGTATTTTTTTTAATTCATAGAAAGATAAATAATGAAAATCTTTTTTTGGAGGTACATATGAAATTCATAAAAATTGCTCTTATTATCGCCTTTTCCTTTATCTCTCTTCAAGGAATTGCGCCATCTATAAAAAATCTATGTACAATAAAACAAACGCATACTATAAAAAAACAAGGGTTTAATCGTGATGAAAGTGAATATATAGATTTAGGAAACAAGTACTTTTATCTAACAGATAATAAACATTTTACTATAGAAGAACTATATATCTATATGGAAGAGAACTCCATATTTAACATTAAGGAATATAAAGACAATATTGTTACTTATGATTCATATTCTTCTTCTAGTTCAGTAGGTGTTTTCTACCTAAATATGGAACTACTTGATTACAATAATTCTTATTACAAAATCAATTTTACTATTATCGTTGTTCAAAATGAAGATGAATCAAAATATGAGGTTGTCCCCTATGATGAAAATATTGATTATACCGAATTGAATCCTATTTTTATTACTATTACAAATGAAAGATTATTAACTTTAAAGGAACTATTCTCTTTAATAACCGCTCAAGGAATATTTGATTTCGATGAATATATTTCTTTACATGTTCACCTTGATACATATTCATCTTCTAAAAATGAATGTGGTAATTATCTTGTAGAAATCTCGCTAAAAAATGTGGTTGAAGATGATTTCTCTTTAAAAATAAATGTGATTGTAACTCAAAGCACTTCTATTTCTTCTTCATCATCCGCTAGTTCTAGTGAAATTATCTTGTCTACATCATCAACATCAACTATTTCATCTTCATCATCTATATCAACTAGTAGCGGCGAAGAAATAGAATATACAAGATTAAATACCATTACTGTTGAAGTATATAATGATCGCGTCATTCCTCTTTTTGAATTATACGACATAATTGAAAAGCAAGGCATATTTAAATTTTCTGAATATCTAGAAGTAATCGCTTATTACGACACCTATTCTCAATGCAATAAAAAAGTAGGTGTATATTATGTTGATGTACATATGATTAATGTTGTGGA